>JAHHRS010000069.1 GCA_020025675.1 Oscillospiraceae bacterium | reverse complement strand
ATTCCCACTCAATAGTTCCGACGGGTTTGGGAGTCATGTCGAACAGGACTCTGTTTACAGAAGGAACCTCAGCGGTTATTCGCTCGGTTATATGCTGCAAGAGCTCGAAGGGAATGGGGGCAACGGTAGCGGTCATGGCGTCCACAGTGTTGACGGCTCTTATGATAACGGGCCAATCGTAGCTGCGCTCACCGTTTTTAACTCCGGTGGACTTAAAATCAGGTACTACGGTGAAGTACTGCCAAACCTTATCTGCAAGGCCGTTTTTTGAAAACTCTTCTCTGAGGATTGCGTCGGACTCACGGACTGCTTCCAGCCTGTCTCTTTCAATAGCACCAAGGCAGCGAACACCAAGGCCGGGGCCGGGGAAGGGCTGACGGAATACCATGCTCTCAGGCAGACCCAGAGCCAGACCTACAACACGGACCTCGTCTTTATACAGAAACTTGAGAGGCTCTACCAGCTCAAACTGCATGTCCTCGGGCAGACCGCCAACATTGTGGTGAGACTTTACGCCGCCGCTTTCCAGAATGTCGGGATAAATAGTTCCCTGAGCAAGAAATTCCACGCCCTCAAGCTTTCTGGCTTCTTCTTCAAATATGCGGATAAATTCAGCACCTATAATCTTACGCTTGCTCTCAGGCTCAGCAACGCCTTTAAGCTTATCCAGAAAACGCTCAGATGCATCTACATAAACAAGGTTGGCGTTCATCTGGTTGCGGAAAACTTCAATAACCTGTTCGGGTTCACCTTTACGGAGAAGACCATGGTTTACATGAACACAGACAAGCTGTTTGCCAACGGCTTTTATTAAAAGAGCGGCGACTACGGAAGAGTCTACTCCGCCGGAAAGTGCAAGAAGTACTTTCTTATCTCCGATTTGAGCACGGAGTGCCTCGAGCTGCTCAGCGATGAACTTTTCAGCAAGCTCGGGAGTTGTAATACGTTCCATATTACTGGGGCGGCTGTTAGATGACATTATTTTAACCTCCGATATGTGTTTTTTACTGATTAATTATATATTGCTCACGGCTTTGACGCAAGTACCTTTATTTAAAACTTTATAAAAAAGTTCCGTATTATTTACGGAACTTTTTTGGTTAACTTATCAATAAAGCGGGTCGTTCCAGAAAAAGGAATAGGCCGAATTTCCTTTTTTATATTCGAACTGCTCCATAAGCTTTTCATATCTGGGGTCAAGACCGGTCTTATTTGCCCTATAACGCCAACCGCCGTCGGTTGGGTCATAAGCTGTGGTGTTTATTTCGCAATCCGGGGCAATAGACTGCATTTTTTCTATCTGCTCCTGCGGTACAGGGTCAATACAGCCTATCCACAGCCGTTCAAGCTGAGGCAATTCATATAACGGACTTATATCGCTGAGTGACGGCAAATTTCCTATGTTCAAATGCTTAAGTTTCTTTAGTCCGGACAGGGGACGGAGGTCACTTATGTTTGTAGACTGAATTTCCAGATATTCAAGCTCTGTGCAATTAGCAAGGGCACTAATATCGCTGTATGTAGACATGGGCAAAATTGCAACTTCCAGTTTAGGCATATAAGCTACGAAAGATATATCCGGCATTACCTCGTTATGCCCCAAATCAATAAGTTTTACATCTGTGCAATACTGCAGGGACTGAGAGTTGCTGCCGTTCAGATTTCCGCCGACTGAAGGCTTTGAAGCCAAGATTTTTTCCACATCTGTGCGAACACTGTAATTTCTTCCGAACCAGACCCGCCACACAACCTTTACATCGGGAAATTCATCTCTTATTGAGGCCATAGCTTCATCAGACACACCGCAGCTGTCCATATCCAAAAAGCGTAGTTTAGGCATACAACGTATAACACTTTTTACGGTTTCCCCCTGGTCCGATACGGAAATGTGGTTTAAATCCATTTTAGTGTCATCTAAAGAGAAATTCTTACCGTAAAGCTCAAAATCATATACAAATTCAACGTCCGGACGCAAGGTCTGATATTCATAAATCATATCAAAGCTAAGCCCGGGGGTTTCTTCAGAACTCCCCAGATACACTTTTTTTAGCTCCGGCATGGCAGGCAGAACACATAATAGCCGGTTGGCTGCATCATTGCTCATACCTGACATATTGAGGACTGTATCAGAAAGATTAAGCTTTTCACCGTTTACGGATATGTCGCATTTAAAGCTTATATCCGGGCGGAGTGTACTTAATGAGTATATGGCCTTGAGATTTGAGTCGTTATCAAAATTCAGCTCAATTTCCTTTAATTCCGGCAGATATTTTACAGCTTCCGCTGTTTTTTCCGGCTCCTTAGCTGTATCGGCCGGGAGCAAAAGTGAAGTAGTACTGTTATCAACTGTACTGCCGTCCGGCAATTCAACGGTGTAAACTACCTCAATTTCGGGGTGTGCCTGTCGGAAACTCAATATTTCTTCATAACACTTGCTTCCGCTCAGGTCGGCAAACTTCAGTTTCGGAAATTCCTCAAGTTTTGCAACATCATCTGCACTAATTACGGCAGAGATTTTTTTGGCTCCAATGGAAAACTGCTTGTCCCCAAGAAATACTTTCTCGCCGCATCCTGTCAGCATAAAAACACATATTGCAACAGTAATTATAAAAAGCAGATATTTTTTCCTGACAGACACTTTAATCTCCCTCCAAGTCCTATTAGTGTAACATTTACCTTAATACAGCGGGTCATTCCACGAATAAGAATATGCCTCGGGACCCATATCGTAGCGAAGCTCTTCTCTAAGCTGCTTATAGCGGGGAGCCAGCTGCATAAAGCCGTATTCGTCTTCCCCGAGATAACGCCAAGTACCGGAGGTTGGATCAATTACATCTGTGTCAATTTCACAGTTGGGAGCACATTTTTTCATCTGCTCTACCTGCTCGGCAGGAATGGGGGTATAGCAGCCGATCCAAAGCCTCTCAAGCTGCGTAAGCTCATACAGGGGAGAAATATCGTGAAGAGCAAAGTCGTAACAGATATTAAGATGACGCAGATTTTTGAGCTTTGCCAAGGGCCTAAGGTCGTTTACGGCGCCTGTCTGAATTTCAAGATAATTAAGCTTTTCGCAGTTTTCAAGGGGCGTCAGATCGCTCCAGCAGTTCATTGCAAGAATCGCAGCTTCAAGGTCAGGCATATACCTTACAAAGTCAATAGTGTCCAAAGTGGTATTGTGGCCTAAATCTAAAAATTTTACTTTTGTACAGTATTTTAACGCATCGATATTTTCGTGAGTTATATCTCCGCCGATGCCGGGATTTGAGGCCAGAATTCTCTCAACATCTGTCCGCACGCTGTATCTGCTTGTAGGACCAAACCATATGCGCCAGATAACATTTACCTCAGGCAGAGTATCTCTCATTTCAGCCATGCGCTCGTTTGATACGCCACAGCTATCCATATCCAGAGTTGTAAGATTAGGCATAAGCTTTGCTACCTTAAAAGCAAGCTGGCCTTCATCGTCCATAGGCATATGGCTCAAATTAAGAACGCTGTCGCTGAGACGCATTTCTCTGCCAAAGGGAGAAAATACATATTCAAAGTCTGCATCAGGCGCCGCAGCTTGAAGAGCTTCAATGTCATCAACAGTAATCGGATTTTCAGGGTTTTCAGTGCCTAAATCTACCATTTCAAGGTTTTTCATGAAGGGAAGCCAATTTAAAAGCACTGAAACTGAATTGCGGTTCAAACTTTCTAATTTAATGGATTTTTCATCTAATTGGTATTCAGAACCCAACATGTTAAACTGATAGCCAAACTCCACCTCAGGTGCAGCGTTAAGAAAGCTTTCCAGATTTTCACGGGTAAAGGAACTTCCAAGCCTAACCTTTTTTAATTCCGGCAAAAGCTTTATGCCCTCAATGAGTGCATCGGTATCTTCCGTTTTGAAGCTGCTCAGATCAAGGCTCTCGGTGTCGTTATAAACCTCTGAACCGTCAGGCAGAGCTACGGTGTACTTTACATCTACGTCTTTATGTTCCTGCGCCCATGCGAAAATCTCAGCCGGATTTTCACTCAAACTGAGGTCGGCAGTTTCAAGGAGCGTGAACTTATCAAGCTTTTCACATTCGCCGATTTTCAGCGCCACCTTTATTTCCGTTGCGTCTTCACGAAAAGAGCCGTTTTCAAAAGCAACGTTGGACACACAGCCTGTCAAAAGGCAGGAAAGCGCTAAAGCGGCAGATATTGCAAGTAATCTATAATCCTTTTTCATAAGCTTACCCCTAATTTAAAAATGTAATTGCAATGCTCGAAAGTCAATATAACGGGTCATTCCAATAGAAGGAGAAGTCCGCATCGGTATATCCGAACTGCTTCTTTAAAAGCTCATAACGGGGGTGCAGAACCTCCTGAAGCCATCCGGTTTCAGCGTAACGTGCAAGGCTCAGCTCGGTGTAGCCCCACAAACGCCATTTTCCACCTGTGGGGTCAACTGTTTCGGTGTTTATATCGCAGTCCGGCGCACATTCCCTCATTTTCTCAACCTGTTCGGCGGGAACGGGGTCAATGCTGCCTATCCATAGTCTTTCAAGCTCTGTAAGACCGTAGAGAGGGGAAATATCGGTTACATTTTCACAGTTGGCTATATTTAAGTGCCGAAGTTCTTTAAGACCGGAAAGGGGACTTAAATCGGCGACAGCAGTGGTGTTTAATTCCAAATACTCAAGCTTGGGGCAGTTTGCCAATGGTGAAATGTCGGAAATCGGGTTCATGGCGCAGATGAATACCTCAAGATTTGGCATGCTGTTAACAAAGGACAAATTTGTAATGGCTTCGTTGTGACCCAAGTCCATATATTTAACGTCAGTGCAGTATTTGAGAACATCTACTTCACCGTCATCCAAAGTACCGCCCTTTGAGGGTTTAGAGGCGAGAATTCTTTCAACATCTGTTCTGACACTGTAAGACTCCCCGAACCAGATTCTCCATACAACTTTTATATCAGGAAAGTCCTCTCTTATAGATGCCATATCCTGATTGGAAACCTCACAGGAGTCCATATCCAAATATGTACAGCTTTTCATCATAGGCAATATCTTTCGTACAGCTGCACCGCCGTCTGTCATGGGAATATGGCTGAAACTTACCTTTTCATCGGAAGTGTTAAGATTTTGCTCATAAAGCGTAAAGCTGTAATCGAAAACGGCGCCGGGAGCGGCATTTTCTAATTGGACTATGTTATCAATACTTAAATCATTTGTTTCTTCACTGCCCAGAATAACGGATTTGAGATTGGTGAGGCATTTTAAAGCGCTGCATGCTTCTGCTACATTTTCTTGTGACAGAGTGGATAAGTCGATACTCTCTACATCGAGGCTCACAAAATCTCCCAGAAGTTCAATTTTATAGTCAAGCTTAGCCTTGGGAGCGGCGGCCTGTATAGCGGCAACTTCCTCTGAACTGAGAGAGGAACCCGGAGCAGCCTCACCTAAATTAATGCTTTTTATATTGGGGGCGTATTGAAGAAGACGAGCCGTCTCCTCTACTGAGTCACTGCCTATTCCGGAAAGATCCAGTGTCTCTGTGCGGTTATCTGCGACAGCACCGGTAGGAAAGGAGAGAGTGTAAGTGACAGAAATATCGGGGTGAGCATTTTCCCAAGTCACAATTTCCTCATAACAATCACTGCCGCTGAAATCAACGGACTTGAGATCTGTAAAATAATCGAGAAGTTCAAACTCCTGAGGCTGAACCACAAAGCACAGTTCTGTGCTGTCCTCCGGAAAAGAGCCGGCAGAAAAAATAATCTCTCTGGGGCCGTGCAAAGGTGCATATACAGGCCCTGAGTCAACTGGACCGGAATAACTGCACAGCAGTAGAATTAAAACATAAATAATAGAAATTACAGCGGTTACCGCACGTCTTTTCTTCATTTTTTCCCCTCCAAAACCGGATAAAAGTGTATAAAGCTCAAAGCAAAGACGGCTTAGTAACTTATGAGCTTTAAAGATAAACGCTTTACAATATATACCTAAATATTATAACATTGCACCGTTTTATTTGCAAGAGAAGCAGAAGATTAAAGTATTGGCTTGGAAAACTAAATATAAAGCGGAAAACCGGGTTGACAGACGGAGCTATATAGAGTATAATTTGCTATCCTATTAGGAAGATAGGAATTAAAATTTTCAGTGGAGTAGCGTTATGAAAAATACACTATCTGCATTAGGGCATAACTGCCGATGTCCCCGATTTGTTTTTGCGCATATAATAACAGGAACAAAAGCTTTTAATAAGGGGACAGGAATATGTTTGAAGATTTAAGAGATTTAATAGGCGCCTATAAGGCAAGAGATCCGGCGGCTCGAAGCGCCGTAGAAATATTACTGCTTTATCCGGGTATAAAGGCTGTTCGCAGCCACAGAAAGGCACATTGGTTTTATGAACATGGGCACAGCTTTATAGCCCGCTGCATATCCCAACGCAGCCGGAAAAAGACCGGCATTGAGATACACCCGGGAGCTACAATAGGCAGACGGCTTGTAATTGACCACGGTATGGGTATTGTTATCGGAGAAACGGCAGAAATCGGAGATGACTGCCTTATTTACCACGGTGTCACCTTGGGCGGTACCGGTAAAGATGTGGGAAAGCGTCACCCCACAATAGGTAATAATGTGCTCATAGGTACCGGTGCTAAGGTACTGGGGCCCATAAATGTTGGCAGTAACAGCCGAATTGCCGCAAATTCCGTTGTATTGCAGGATATTCCGGAGGACAGCACTGCTGTGGGTATCCCTGCCAAGGTGGTTAAGATAGCGGGAGAAAAGGTCAATTATGTCAGGGACGTGGATCAGATTCACGTTTCCGATCCTGTAAGCGCAGAAATCCGGGATCTCAGCCGCATAATTAATGAGCATATAAAAAAAGAAGAGCAGGAAAAGAAATTAGACTGATAAAGTTCCCGCCAAATAAATTGCACCCCATTTGTCAGACAGTATGACAAATGGGGTGATTTATATGCCAAAAGAACAGGAAGAAGAATTAATTGCAGAAAATCAGCTGCTGCATGGAAAGAGGACTGGCAAAAATATGTAAATTCTGATTTTGAGCAGGATTTTCCCTCAGTTAACGGTCGGATATAGTATTTACTCACCGAATGTGTGAGACAGGGTTAAAAAAGTAAAATATGTATCTGAAACTATGGCTGAGTCTTTGGACTTAGACATAAAAAAGAACAGGAAAAATAATAAACCAATATATTCGGATGTTCTGCTGTTTTTCACCGAGATTTTTCAATATATGGCACTTTACCGTCTTTAAAGGCTGATTTCCCGAAATCTGAGAGAAATTTTTTTATAAAAAGTGTTGACAAATTGAAAAAAGGGTGTTATATTAACGGAGCTGTGGCCGAGTGGTTCAGCTGGTTAGAACGCCGGCCTGTCACGCCGGAGGTCGAGGGTTCAAGTCCCTTCTCGGTCGCCACACTATGCCCCTTAATTTAAGGGGCATAAAATTTGCTGCTATAGCTCAGTCGGTAGAGCGCATCCTTGGTAAGGATGAGGTCTCCAG
>JAHHRS010000068.1 GCA_020025675.1 Oscillospiraceae bacterium | reverse complement strand
CTCAGACCGTAGCTCTTTGTCGAAAACCTCCGAAGGAGTTTTTCGACAGCCTCAATCTCCGGTGGAAAATTCCACCGGAGATTGATTTTAGTCTTTTATTATTTCATAAAACTGCAGCAGCCCAATTTCGGCATTTCAGTAAAGCCCTGAGATTCATAAAATGCGATATTTTTTTCGGTTGTGTCTGTTGAGAGAACGATTTGTCGCACTTCCTTAAATTGCTCCAGAAGAGCAGAAATAAGGGCAGAACCTATTCCCTCTCGCTGGTGTTCAGGAAACACCAGAATATCCTGAATATACACTATGGTATATCCGTCTCCAACCGCCCTGATAATTCCCAGAAGCTCCTTATCCTCATAGGCTGCAAGTATCCGCAAAGAGTTTAAAAATCCCTGTCTGAGGGCTTTCGGGTCGTTTGTATATGCCGTCCAGCCCACGCTGCTGTATAATTTCAATATTTCTGCTTCGTTATATGCTGTGTATTCTCTGATTTCCATATCAGTAACCTCCGTTTTAAATTCTGAATGTTACCGACAAAAACGTAATCTCATCACAATCCCTCCATTTTACTTGGGACCCTCGGAATACAGCCGTTGCCTTTTTAAAGTAGTCAAAATATGCCATTCCGTACAGCTTCGTAAGCCATTTTTCTTATGTTTTTTCCCGTAACTGTCAACAGGATATGATAAAACGGGCACAGCAGCAAGATTTTTATTGAAAAGGGGAAAATCTTATTAAATTACTGCTTTTCCCGAACTTCAAGAGCCATTTCCGGGAAGTTGCTGATAATAATATCTATACCCTTATCAAGCATATCCTGTACATCCTCAGGTGTATTTACAGTATATGTGTTAATTTCCAGACCGTAAGATTTAAGCTCATCTACAACGGAGGGAATAAGGTTTCTGAACAGTGGGTGGTAGCAGTCAACGCCCTGTTCATGGCAGTATTTACCTGCATTTATAATCCATGTCTCACTGAGGAAGCCATATTTAAGTTCCGGCTCCATTGCCATCATCCGCTTAATGGTGAAGTGGTTGAAGCTGGAAATTACCACTCTGTCCTCAAGGTGGAACTCATGGATCATATTGAGAACCTTTTCCTCAATACCTAAGTACTCCAAAACGCCGGTCTTCATCTCTATATTAGTAACGATAGGAAGATCTTTAACGTATTCGCAGTATTCTCTGAAGGTGGGAATAGGGTTTACACCGTAAACACCTACATAGCCTGCGGAGGCATCAAGCTTTCTAAGCTCTTCAAGAGTATAGTTATTGACTCTGCCCTTTCCGTTTGTAGTTCTGTCGACCAGCTCATCGTGAATTATAACAACCTCACCGTCACGTGTGAGCTGTACGTCAAGCTCTATACCGTCAGCACCTGCTTCCACCGCCTTGCGGAAAGCAAGCATGGTGTTTTCAGGATATTTACCGCTGTAACCTCTGTGGGCAAAAATTTTAGACAATTTAAATTCCTCCAAACTGTTTATCAGTTTTAAAGTCCGGAAACATTTTTAAACGCATTGATGGCAGGCCACGAAGTGACCGGGTCTGACTTCCCTGAGAGGCGGGTTGCCATGGTTGCAGCTTTCGCAGTATTCTTCGCAGCGCTTTGCAAAGCGGCACTCGTCAGGAAGATTTACAGGCGAGGTAATTTCGCCCTTTATAAGTTTGCGCTGGGGTTTTTCCTTACCCACCACAGGTATGGGAATAGCTGAAAGCAGAGCCTTGGTATAGGGGTGTATGGGGTTTGCAAAAAGCTCATCGGCATCGGCCTTTTCTACCATCTGACCCAGATACATGACTGCGATTTCATCGGAGAAGTATTTAACAACAGAAAGGTCGTGGGTAATGAAGATAAAGGTGAGTCCCCTATCTCGCTGAAGCTCACGCAGCAGGTTCAGAATCTGAGCCTGAATGGATACATCCAGAGCAGAAACCGGCTCATCACAGATAATGAGTTTGGGGTTAACTGCAAGCGCTCTTGCAACACCTATACGCTGGCGGCGCCCGCCGTCCAGTTCGTGAGGGTATACGTTCATGTAGCGCTCAGCAAGACCTACTATCTTCATCAGCTCCAGAGTGTGCGCCTCAACCTCTGCCTTTGTCTTGTACATTTTATGCTCAATCATAGGCTCGCTTATAAGCTGCATAACGTTCTTTCTGGGGTCAAGGGAGGAGAAGGGATCCTGGAAAATGATCTGCATCTCTGTGCGGAGCTTTCTCATCTGTCTTCTGGAGTAGTTTGTAATGTCTTCTCCGTCAAAGATTATTTTTCCGTCGGTTGGCTCAATAAGCTTTAATATTGTACGTCCGGCAGTGGATTTTCCGCAGCCGCTTTCGCCAACAATACCAAGGGTAGTTCCCTCTTCAAGCTTAAAGTTCAATCCGTCCACAGCATGAAGCTGTCCGGCAGGTGTATTAAAGTATTTTTTGAGATTCTGTACCTCAAGTAAAGTTTTTCCCATAATTAGTGTACCCCCTTAAGTTTGAAATTGGGGTTGTCGTAGGCATTGCATGCAACCTTATGAGTGCCGCCCATATCTCTAAGCTCCGGGAGTTTTGATTTGCAGGCTTCGGTAGCATAGGGGCATCTGGGGGCAAAGGTGCAGCCCTCAGGCAGATTTGAGGGGTCGGGCATCATACCCGGGATAGGTACCAGATCCTCGCCTCTCTGTTTAAGGTTGGGCAGAGAGTTAAACAGTCCCTCGGTGTAGGGATGAGCAGTGCTGTTGAAAACTTCATCGGCAGTACCGATTTCAACAATATGCCCCGCATACATAACAGCAACATCATCGCATACCTCAGCCACAACGCCCAGATCATGAGTTATGAGCAGCATGGACATGTCACGGTTTTTAATAAGGCTCTTCATAAGGTCCAGAACCTGAGCCTGAATGGTAACGTCCAGTGCGGTAGTAGGTTCATCAGCTATAAGGAGCTTGGGACTGCATGCAAGAGCAATGGCTATAACAACTCTCTGGCGCATACCGCCGGAAAACTGGTGAGGATAATCGCCGGCACGGCTTGCAGCTATACCCACAAGCTCCAGCATTTCCTTAGCTTTGTTGTAAGCCTCTTCTTTGGTCGCATTCTGGTGAAGCTCTATGGCCTCTGCAATCTGCTCTCCCACTGTCATAACAGGGTTCAGGGCAGTCATAGGGTCCTGGAATATCATTGCCACGTCATTTCCGCGGACATCCTCCAGTTCTGAGGTAGACAGCTCCAGAATGTTGGTTCCGTCCAGAAGGATAGTGCCGTTTTTAATTACTCCGGGAGGATTGGGAACCAGATTGAGAATAGACAGTGCGGTAGTAGTTTTACCTGCACCGGTCTCACCCACAAGGCCAAGTGTTTTCTTTTTTCCTATATCAAAGGAAATATTGTTGACGGCGCGGACGCAGCCGTCCTCAGTTTCGTAATGGACAACAAGGTCCTTTACTTCTAAAATTTGCTCAGACATTGCTCCACCTCTCACTTCTTCATACGGGGATCCAGTGCATCGCGGAGGCCGTCACCCAGAAGGTTCAGGGCCAGCACTGTGAACATAATTGCAAGGCCGGGGACAATGCAGATATATGAGGCGTCACGGATATGCTGACGGCCTTCGGAAAGCATTGCGCCCCATTCAGGTGCAGGCTGCGGAACGCCTATACCGAGGAATGACAGAGAGGAGGCGGCTATAATGGTAGTGCCTATAAGAAGAGTTACCTGTACGATGATAGGAGACAGGCAGTTTGGGATAATATGCTTTAAAATAAGCTTCCAAGTAGGCAGTCCCAGAGCGTAAGCTGCTTCCACATACTCCTGATCTCGTATTGTCATAACGGCCGCACGGGCAATTCTGGTAAAGGACGTGGCACAGGTAAAACTCAGCGCTATAAGCAGGTTAACTGTACTTGTTCCCAGCAGAGACACGATAACAACCGCAATCATTATGTTAGGGATGGAGTAGAACACGTCCACAAATCTCATTATTATCTGGTCAACAACGCCGCCGTAGAAACCGGCTATCGCACCGAGAGTTACGCCAACAATAAGACCAATGGCAACTGAACCCATGCCTATAACAAGGGAATACCGAGCGCCGTACAGCACTCTTGCAAATATGTCACGACCCAGAGAGTCAGTGCCGAACCAGTGCTCTGCGGAGGGATGCTGAAGAGCCTGAGACATGTCTATCTGGATAATATCAGTATCGTAATCATATATAAATCCGGAAGCTATGGCCGCTATAATAAGAGCTACAAGGAAGCAAAGGCCCACCACAGCGCCTTTATTTTTCATCAGTCTGCGCCATGTTTCCTGCCACAGTGAACGGCTTTTTATTTCGTTTTGGTTTTTCTTAGCCACAGTACTCATCCTTTCCTCATATACTGAGCTTTGATACGCGGGTCAAAGAACGCATAGACAAGGTCTATGAGCAGATTTACCACGCACATCAGTACACAGCACAAAATAATTGAGCCCGTAACCATAGGTGTATCTCTCTTTGCAATGGAGTCAACTATAAGACGTCCCACACCGGGCCATGAGAAAACAGTTTCAGCCAGAACGGAACCGGTCAAAGCGTTAGACAGCTGCATACCCACAACAGTTATTATTGGAATAAGAGCGTTATTAAGTCCATGCTTGAAAATAACCTTCTTTTCACGGACGCCCTTTGCTCTGGCGGTGGTTATGTAGTCCTGTCGGATAACATCCAGCATTGCAGAACGGGTGGTTCTGGTAATAAGCGCTGCAAAACCCAGACCAACGGTTATGGCCGGCAAAATAATACTTACAAATCCTCTCTTGCCTCCCGGCGGAAGAATTCCCAGATTAAGAGAGAATATAATAATCAGCATAAGTCCAAGCCAGAAGTTAGGCATAGAGACACCGAAAAGTGCAAACACCATACCTGTGGTGTCTTTCCACGTATTCTGGTGTATGGCGGTATAAATACCCAGTGGCACAGCCACAAGTGTTGCCACAAATACAGCTGCGGTAGCCAGCTGCAGAGTGGCGGGGAGATGCTTCATAAAGGTCTTGAACACATCCTTATGAGTAACATAGGACTCACCCATGTCACCGGTAACCATACCCTTGAGATACTTAAAATATCTTACAATAAGCGGATCATTAAGTCCCAGCTCCTCACGAATCTGGTCTCTTTGTTCCTCAGTAGCATTCTCCGGTGCTATTGTATCAACAGGGTCACCGCCGGTCATGTTCATGGCAAAAAATATAATAAAGGAAGTCGCCAGAATAGCCGGGATCATAAGGAGTATTCTTTTTAAGATATATTTTATCATAGTTTCACTCCTGAATCGGTTTAACTAAAAGTATGCGGAATAAAGCCGCCTGTCATGTGGGATATTAGAAACGGTGGGCGGATCCATATGAATCGCCCACCGAAAAAGTGGTTATTTTTGACGGACGCGCATCACTGCATTATTTTGCGACGTAAGCGTGGCTCCAGTCATGGTTACCGCCGGGGAAGAGCTGAGTTCCGGTCAGATCCTTGTTGTATGCAATTACGAGGTTAGCAATGTACAGAGGTACCTGAGGGCATGCATCGACCAGATAGGTCTGCAGTTCCTTACCTGCCTCCATGCGCTTATCCTGATCCTTCTCAGTAGCAACTATATCAACCAGTTCGTCAGCGTGAGCATCGGAGTAGTGATGATAGTTGGAGCCGGAACCGGTGTAGAACAGGTCACGGTAAACGAAGTCAACCTTGGAGTCTTCGTTCCAGCGCCACAGGTAGAGCTCCTGCTCGCCGTTTTTACACATGGTTTTCAGGGTTGCGTCCTCAACAGTCTCAATGGTGACATCAATGCCGATTTCCTTCAGGTTTGCCTGAATAACCTGAGCAATGTTGGTGTAGGGGGAAGAGTTTGCTATAAGAAGCTTGGTGGAAATTCCGCCATCGGGATAGCCGGCTTCCTTCATAAGGGACTTTGCACGCTCAACATCGTAGTCAAAGCCTTCCATATCATCATAGAAGCCCCACAGGCCGCGGTTAAGAATGGTAGTCTGGGGAGTACCCTTGCCGTAAACAGCTGCCTGCAGAACAGCCTCGCGGTCAATTGCACAGGCAACAGCCTGACGGAGGAGCTGGTTGTTCCATGGCTCCTTTTCAACGTTGAATGCAAAGTAGAACAGACGGGAACCGGGTCTCTCAAACACGGTAATGTTCTCGTCCTCTTCCAAATACTGCAGCTCGTTAATGGGAGGATCAACGCATACGTCGATTTCTCCGGTCTGGAGAGCTATAACACGGGAAGAAGCCTCAAGGTAAGGCTTGAAGTAGATTTCGTCTGCAACACCGGGATCCTCGCCCCAGTAATCGTCAACCTTGACAACCTTGCAGTATTCGCCTTCAACCCACTCATCAAACTTGTATCTGCCGGAGCCGATGTACCAGGGTTCCTCCATGCCGGACTCGTAAGCAGCCTTGGACTGGATAGCTACGGGAACGGAAGCTATGGAAGCGTAAATCTCGTTATCGTACTTTTCAAGTTCGAGAACAACGGTATAGTCATCTACAACCTCAGTGGAAACAACGTTGGAAAGAACGCTGGACACGAAGGAATCCTTAACCATATCGAATGTGAACTTAACGTCCTCAGCAGTCAGAGGAGTACCGTCGGAAAAGTGTGCGTCATGAACCAGATTGAATTTAAGATGGGTATCATCAGTGTACTCCCAGCTCTCTGCAAGGCAGGGAACCAGTTCACCTTCATAGGTGAAGCGGATAAGGTTCTCGTGAGTAAGCTTCAGAACAGTGTTATTGGCAGCGTCCTGTTGCTCCTGAAGATTCAGATTGTTAATATCAACGGCAGTACCAATAACAAGGTCTTTCTTGTGCGCAGGAACTGAGCTGTCGGCAGGTGCTGCTGCGGGATCTTCGGCAGGCTTCTCACCGCAGGCGGTGAAGAGGCTTAAAGCCATAACAATACACAGCAGCATTGCAAGTGTTTTTTTCATTTTTATCCTCCTGAAAATTTTTTAAACAGAGCGCACAGAAAGCTCTGCAGAATCTTTCACACGTGCGTCTCTGTATATCACATATCGGCAGTTATCTGTAGATAAAAAAGACAAATTTACATGGTAACTCAACAACCTATTGACTTTTTGTTATAATGTCAACATTATTAATAAATTATAGACAGTCATTCACAGTTTGTCAACATTTTGTGAGTTGTTTTCAAAACAAGTTTTGATATTTTCTACCTTTATAACAATTTTTATATATGTTTTTTGTCAATTTTTTATATTTTGGATTTCAGCTGATTGTCTGCTAAAATTTCTGTTTTTTGTCATTAAAAGGAGCTTTAGGCTTATAGTATACGAGAAATTTGAGCTAATTTACCTGAAATGAATGTGTCAATGCAAAAAACCCGCTAAAACTTATTCTTGGCACTACAATTATTACACGGTTTAGATTAACTGCCGGAAAGTAAAACTAAATGAAAATTCTGACTTGGTTGACGCTCTTCTCAAATTGGCAAAAGCCTTGTAAAAAGAGCTTTACTTGTCAGGAATGCGTCAGAAAATTACTATCGAAAAAATACAAGCACTTAAAAATTGCACAAAAAAATCCCGAATACTTTCGTATTCGGGACTTATTGGAGCTGCTATCCAGATTCGAACTGGAGACCTCATCCTTACCAAGGATGCGCT
>JAHHRS010000067.1 GCA_020025675.1 Oscillospiraceae bacterium | reverse complement strand
AAAAGAAAATTGAGAGAGCAGAGCAGACTCTTGCTCAGGCAGAGGAAGATCTTGACAGAGCCATTGCTATGGATGACAGTTCCGGACCGGTTAGTCAGGAAACACTAATAAATGCAAAAGATGCAATGGATAAAGCTAAAGGCAAGCTGGATAAGGCAAAGAACCAAGCATATGAGGATGAACGTGCTGCTCAGGATGAAGTAGATGAAGCGTGGGACGCATATCAGGAGGCATTGGAAAATCCCGATCCCGTAACTGCTTCTGCTGACTTTCCTGATACACTGAGCGAAGACGGAACTACACCGCCTCCGGCTCCACCCGCAGAGAATGAGCCTGCTAACGTAAAAGCAGCCAGAGAAGCGTATGAGACTGCAAAACTGAAGCTTTCGGAAGTACAGATAAACAATGCTGCAAATATAAAGCTCTATCAGGACAACTATGACAGAGCAAAAGAGAGCTATGAAAGCCTGCTTGCAATGAACGGCGGTGAATCTGAAGCTGTTAGGGTAGCAAGAAAAACCCGTGATGAGGCAGAGGATAACCTTCTGGCGCTGGAAATGGCGCTGGAAGAAAAAATAATTGCCGATGAAAAGGCAGCTCAGATGACGTCTATTGATTTAGGCGATTTAGCCGCCCAGATAGAAATACAGCGCCAGAAGATTAAGGAACTTTCCGGCGGTGAGGAAAACGAGATCACAGCCAAAGTTTCCGGCACTATCCAGACTGTGGACTGCACGGCCGGTGATACAAAGGTTAAAGATGATCTGCTGTGCTCCATAGAAGTTCCCGACATGGGTTATACCCTTTCTTTCTCTGTGACAAACGATCAGGCCAGACGGCTTCGCCCCGGTGATACCGGTACGGTTTCAAACTACTATTGGGGCAGCCAGATAAATGCAAAGCTCAGCTCTATAAAAGTTGACCCCAAAAATCCTCAGACCAATAAGCTGTTGACCTTTGACCTTGAGGGTGATGTTACAGCAGGTGCTGAGATCAGCCTTTCCGTTGGACAGAAGAGCGCAAATTACGACACCATAGTTCCCAACAGCGCAATTAGAAATGATACAAACGGCAACTTCGTTCTGAAGATAGAAGCCAAGAATTCACCCCTTGGAAACCGCTATATTGCAAGACGTGTGGCAGTTGAGGTTCTTGCATCCGACGACGTTAACTCCGCCGTAACCGGTGACTTTGGATGGGGAGATTATGTTATTACTACCAGTAACGCTCCTGTCAAATCCGGCGATCAGGTGAGAATGGCTGATTCCTGATATGAAGAAATTTTCAACCAAGAAAAAAAGAATACTGATAGGCATTATAAGCGGAATTCTGACTCTTATGTCTATTGCTTCTTTTATTGCTATGGGCATTATAGCAAACATTCTGAACACCCAGAAAGAGGCACAGCGCTGGAAGGGCGAGAGCGACATGAAATTTTCTCAGATTTCATGCTATCTTCCCGCTGACAATAAATTACAGCTCCAGGAGATATACCAGTTCAGGACCGCAATGATGACAAAATTTCACGAGGCGGCATTGGATGTTGACAATGAAAACACCCTCTTTGTGGATGCGTGGAGCACAGACGGAAAGGTAAATGTTTCAAGTGCTCTTGGAAAGGGTGAGGTCAGGGCAACGGCAGTAGGCGGAAATTTCTTCGATTTCCACCCTATACAGTTGCTGAGCGGAACTTATATCTATGAGCAAGACCTTATGAAGGACAGAGTTCTCATTGATGAGGATACTGCATGGCTTCTCTTCGGCGGTACCGATTTGGAAGGCATGGAGATGCGAATTAACGGTGTACCTTTTGTTGTCTCCGGAGTTATCCAGAGAGAGCAGGATTTTGCAAGCAAAAAGGCATATACCGCCGGCATGGGAATTTATATGTCATATGATGCCTACAAAGCCTTAAATGAGGATGCGGCAATCAGTTGCTATGAATTGTGCATGGCAGAGCCTGTAAAGGGTTTTTCTATGAGCTTTGTAAAAGAAAAATTTCCTATTAACGGCGGAGATATTATAGAAAACACCCAGCGTTACAGTTTCGGCAGGCTTATAAAGCTTCTTGGCCAATTCGGCACCCGCTCCATGCAGACTATGGGTTTAAGCTATCCCTACTGGGAAAATGCGGCAAGATGCACTGAGGACTGGTGTTTGCTTCTTTTGTTTGTGGGATTATTTACGGCAGCTATGCCTGCAACTGTTCTGATTATAGTGTTGGTGCACTATCTTAAACAGGGTAAGAATAAACTCTCCGATGATGTGATTCCTAAAATTAAGAACAATACACAAGAGGCTATTCGTGTTCGCCAGAGAAGACACTGGGAAAAGAAAAACGCAAAACGTAACAAGTAACAAAAAGCTCTGCCACAGGCAGAGCTTTTTACTATATTTAATTCTTATTTAAGCGTCACATTCAGCATTACTGGGTTGTGATCTGAATTTTCAAACTCAAGGTCAATATTTTCAACCTTATTTAGCTGAACATTGGGAGAGAGGATAAATCCGTCTATAACATAGTACTGAGTGAGGGGATCATTTTTATCGTAGGGCTGATTTAAAAGACGGCAGGTGGGGGCAGAATTATCATAGGTAAACTCCCAGCCTTCCGGCAGAAAGCTGCTGTCAAGCACACCCGGCTTCCAATAATCGTCCTGTACTATGGGGAATGTATCCAGTGTGCCGGGGAAGGTCTGGTTAAAGTCGCCGCCGGCTATAACATAGTTGCCCTTGGCATATTCCTGTTCTACAAATTCACGGAGCATCTTTGTCTGGGCAATCTTGCCTTCGCCGTCGTCATAGGCCTCAAGGTGAAGATTTACAAGAACAAGCTCCTTATCGCTGCCCTCAATAGGCATGTAGCTAACAAGCAGGCAGCGTTTAAGATTTGCAGTGCTTTTTGGCCAGCTGAAGGGGCAGGGGAGAGCAATGCGTTCTGCCCTGTCTATTTCATACTCCGTGGTTGTTAAGATACCGCTGTTAATTTTACCCATTGGAGGCATGGGGTAGGGCACGAAGGGGCAGGAATAGTTTAATGCGTGGACATAATTACCCTGCGCAAGAATTTCAGCCTCATTTGTGCTGTATGTTCGGGACGAATCGGTGTCAACTTCCTGAAGCATGACTAAGTCCGGGTTCTGCTCCTCAAGGAAATTTTTTATGCCGTTTAGATATGAGGTAAAAGTTTCCCTGTCGGCGGATTTTACACTCTTGCCGCCGTCCATAAAGAAATCCGAAGCTTTTCCCAGACCGGCATAGCCTATGTTCCATAATAGAACATTCAAATCTTCATTTGGCTGTATTTTACTGCCATCCGAAGTGCGGGTTATTTCAAGCTCCATGACCGGATCGGGCTTATATTCCACGATACTCAGCCATCCTATGAAACCGCCCGCCAGCACTACAACTGCAAGAATAATGCAGAGCAGTACCTTAAAGAACCTTTTCAAAAAAATCACCTCGTAAAATTAGTAGCACAATTTTAGCATTTTTATATAAAAGCTTCAAGTCTTAAGCGATAAAAACCCTTAATTTTAGCTAAAAAACACATATTGTAAAGCAAGAATGGCTGTATTATAATAAGAGCAATGGGTTTTAGAACCGCAGAAAAGAATCGGAGGTAAAAAATGAGCTACGAGAAAATCAAAGAACAAGATATAGATGTTTATAATTCAATGGAGAAGGAACTGGGACGCCAAAGAGACCATATAGAGCTTATTGCCTCTGAAAATTTTGTCAGCGAGGCTGTTTTGGAAGCTATGGGCAGCCACCTTACCAATAAGTACGCAGAAGGTTATCCCGGCGCAAGATATTACGGCGGCTGCCAGTATGTTGACGAGGTGGAAAATCTGGCTATTGAGCGTGCTAAACAGCTTTTTGGCGCAGAGCACGCAAATGTTCAGCCCCACTCCGGCTCACAGGCAAATGTTGCAGTATATCTGGCACTCTTAAAGCCCGGTGATACTATTTTGGGTATGGATCTGAGCCACGGCGGACATTTAACACACGGCTCTAAAGCTTCTATTTCCGGAAAGTACTTTAACGCCTGTTTCTACGGAGTTAATAAAGAGACTGAAACAATAGATTACGATGCTCTTTTACAGAAAGCAGAAGAATGTAAACCCAAACTTATTATTGCAGGTGCCAGCGCTTACCCCAGATTTATTGACTTTAAGCGCATGAGAGAAATAGCTGATGAAGTAGGGGCTTACCTTATGGTAGATATGGCTCACATTGCGGGACTTGTTGCCGCAGGAGTTCACCCCAGCCCTGTTCCCTACGCTCATGTGGTGACTACTACCACTCATAAAACTCTGAGAGGACCCAGAGGAGCTCTCATACTCTGCAAAGATGAACTTAAAAAGAAGATAAACAGCGCTGTATTCCCCGGCACTCAGGGCGGCCCTCTTATGCACATTATTGCCGCTAAGGCTGTATGCTTTAAGGAGGCTCTCAGCCCGGAGTTTAAGGAATACCAGACTCAGGTTGTTAAAAATGCTGCCGCCCTTGCTGATGAGCTGAGCAAAAAAGGCGTCCGCCTTGTGTCAGGAGGCACCGATAACCACCTTATGCTGGCCGATGTTATGAGCAGAGGCAAGACAGGGGCAGAAGTTCAGGAACTGTTGGATATGGCAAATATTACCGCCAATAAAAACACAATTCCTTTTGATACCATGTCTGTTAAAGAGACAAGCGGTATGCGTTTTGGTTCTCCCGCTGTTACGTCAAGGGGTATGAAGGAAGCAGAAATGCGCCGTATCGGCGATATGATAGTCAGACTTCTTGAGGATGGCGAGGCTGCCGTTCCTGAGGTAAAGGCAGAAGTAATCGAGCTTTGCCGCCGCTTCCCCCTGTATCCTGATATTACAATGTAAATCAGAAAGGGTTCTGCATGAAAAAGAAAACATCAAGGAGAATAGGAGCTATACTGTGTGCTATTGCATATTTCTTCGTTTTATATGCATTAAATCACCCTGAAATGAGTTTCATTTGGCCAAATTATGTGACTTATATAATCTACGCTCTTTATTCAGCATTGACAGTATTTTTTCTTATTGCGCCCTTTAAAAAGTAAAACAAGCTACAAATACAAGAAAAAGCTCTCCGAAAGGAGAGCTTTTTTGCATATGGAAGCCAATAATCAGAGTTCTGCAATTACTTCGCACTCAAGAGCCACGTCCTTGGGAAGTCTTGCAACCTCTACGCAGGAGCGAGCGGGGAAGGGCTCGGTGAAGTAATTTGCGTAAATGGCGTTGATTGCGGCGAAATCGTTCATATCCTTAATGAATACGGTGGTCTTTACAACCTTGGACATGTCGGTGCCGGCAGCCTTCAGCAGTTCAGACAGGTTTTTGAATACCTGATTTGCCTGAGCCTCAAGCCCCTGTGCCAGCTCGCCGGTTTCGGGAATTATGGGAATCTGACCGGAAGTGTATACCATGTTGCCTACGATCTGGGCCTGAGAATAGGGGCCGATTGCGGCGGGTGCGTTTTTGGTAGAAACTGTTTTCATATAATTATCTCCTTTATTAATATTCAAGATCAACTACATAGCCGTTGGCTTTGAGTTTCTCGATAAGCTGTGAACCGTGCTCTTTGCCGCCCACTTCGCAGGCAATCTGCACGTTGGTTTCGTTGGGGTTTAAGTTGTCGTTGAGCTTGTCGTGCTGAACAGCCAGAATATTTGCACCGGCACCTGCAATGAAATTCAAAAGCTGTACCAGACTTCCGGGTCTGTCAAGCAGAGTGACATTGAACTTTATACGTCTGTGCCTTGCAACAAGGCCCCGCTCTATTATATTCTGAATAAAGCTGACATCAATGTTACCGCCGGACATTAGACATACAACACGCTTTCCCTCAACATCTATTTTCTTGCTCAGAACAGCGGCAAGGGGAGTAGCACCCGCAGGCTCTACCATCTGCTTGCAGCGTTCAAGAAGCAGAAGAATAGCGTTTGCTATCTCGCTGTCGGAAACGGTGAGTACGCCGTCAACATACTGATTTATGAGAGGTACAGTTATATCACCGGGCTGCTTCACTGCAATACCGTCAGCAATGGTATTGGCTGTTTCGGTATAAACAAGCTTCTTTTCCTTAAAGCTTCTTGCTATGGCATCGGCACCTTCTGCCTGAACGCCGTATACCTTGACTCTGGGGTTTACCTGCTTTACTGCCGCCGCAACGCCGGATAAAAGACCGCCGCCGCCGGCCGGGACAATAATAATATCAACATAAGGAAGGTCTGAAAGAATTTCAAGACCCAGAGTACCCTGACCTGCAATGACCTCAGGGTCATTGTATGGGTGAAGAAATACAGCGCCCTCTTCTTCACAAATCTTTTTTGCGCAGGCATATGCATCGTCATAGCATTCACCTTCCAGCACCACTTTAGCGCCGTAGCCCTGAGTTGCCTGAATTTTTGCTATTGGTGCTGCCTTGGGCATTACAATTGTGGCGGGAATGCCAAAACGCTTGGCTGCGTATGCCACACCCTGAGCGTGGTTTCCGGCTGAAGATGCAACAACCGGGCATACTTCGCCTCTCTCTATCATGGCGGCTATCTTGTTGCTTGCTCCTCTTATTTTAAAGGAACCGGTTTTTTGCCGGTTTTCATATTTGAGATAAATCTGCCCGCCTGTCATTTCTGAAAAGGTGGCTGAGATGTCCATTTCGGTATGGTGAAGTATAGGTTTTAATCTTTGCTCTGCTTTTTCAATATCTTTAAGTTCTATGTTCAAAATAAATCCCCCCGTTCACATGTGGATTTTACAGCATAACGGCCTTAAATTCAAGAGCGGTTGGAAATTTTTCAAAAAATTTATAACACAGCAGCGCCAAGCTTGTCAGGGATTAGCTGTATAAGCTTCCATGACGGGAATAGTCTCTCTATACTTTGCACTGCATTTGTGTAAAAACTTTCCTTTTCAGAAATGAAAAGCATAGTGGAACCGGAACCTGATATGCACATACCACATGCGCCCAGATTAAAAGCGACAGCTTTTGCCTCGTCGTATCCTTCTATAAGCTTAAAACGGTAGGGTTGGTGAATTTTATCCTGCAATGCTGTGAATAAAAGCTCACTGTCTCCGGTTTCAAGAGCCTTTATTAGAAGAGCAGTGCGGGAAATGTTGAAAACTGCATCAGTTATTTTGCAGCTCTTGGGAAGAACGCTCCGTGAAAGCTCTGTTGATAATTCTCTATCAGGCACGAAAGCTGTAAAGTGAAGTTTTTCACTGAGTGGATAAGAGACACTGAAGGCTTTTTCGCCGTCCATGGCGGAGGCGGTAAAACCGCCGAATATGGCAGGGGCAATGTTATCGGGGTGCCCTTCAACAGCGGTGGCTATGGAGAATAGCTCCTGTTTAGTGAGCTTTAAATTATTAAGCTCATTTGCGGCTGTCACTCCGCCAGTAATCAGAGCGGCCGAAGACCCCAAACCTCTGGAAACAGGAATTTCATTTTTGAGAAAGTTAATTTTGAGGGGATGTTCCGGAACATCGGCATACTTTAAAACTTCCCGGTAGGCTGTGTAGCAGAGGTTATTTTCGTTTCGGTATTCTTTGGGGCAACCGGTTATTTTAAGCCCGTCACCCTCTTTCAAAAACTCTATCTCATTATATAACTGCCATGCGATACCGAAGCAGTCAAAGCCTGGACCAAGATTTGCAGAGCTTGCAGGAACTCTTACTATCATTTTTCCTCCTCCCACTGACTTACAACTCCGCACACATAGCTCAATATTTCATCCTTGCGGATTACATCCCGAT
>JAHHRS010000066.1 GCA_020025675.1 Oscillospiraceae bacterium | reverse complement strand
TTCAATAGTCTAACACATTTAGCAGCTGCTGGAAGTAATAGACAGAGTCTGTGTAATCTTTCAGACTTCCTAAAGGCTTCCAGTCGGTGCCGTTTTTCCCGTTATACTCCTCGTAAAGCTCCGGCAGCTTATCTTCCACATCTGAAACAGAGACTCTGTAATTGGTTTCGCCGCCCTTTCCGTCGGGGCAGGTAAAGCCGAACTCGCCCATATTCTCAACAAGAGAGAGAATTATAGGGGCGTTTTTGTACATCAGGGAAACATCTGTATCATTGAGAGACTGCTTATAATGCAGTGTGAGTCCGTAAGGCTCGCTGTCAGACTGGATGCTCATTGTTCCCTCCGCATCGGGCAGCTTAAGAGCATCCAGAACATATCCCATCTGAGGTGCAGACCCCACATAGGGAGACTGGTGGCTGAATATCTGCTCGGTTTTTGGACTTATTATAAGCCCATCCTTCCACAGCAGAAAGCCCTTGAAGCTTACAGAGCTTATATCTGTCAGATCAAGTTCTATAATACGGTCGCCGCTTGAATAAATCGGTGAGCTGAGTACGTTCCTTGCGCTTATGGAAATATCTCCCTTTCCGTCGGCATTGCCGGTGTAGTGGGTTTTCCAGTGGGCATAGCTGTAAGCGGAATTGGGATTATGGAATTCAAGGTACAGAGTTCCGTCTTTTTCCGTAACTGCGGGTCTGTCTGTATAGCCGTTTACGGGATTTCCCACAATGAAAATCATGGTAAAAATGAATAATACAAAAGCGGCAAGGAGAGAACCTACTGTCCACAAAACAGCCTTTCTGATTTTATTTACATTCTTTTTCCTGATGTTTTTTAAATAGTCCACTTCCTTCTGAATGTTCTCCTCCGCTGTCCCATTATCGGGACACATAGATTTGTACACATCCCGACAGCTTTCACATTTTGACAGGTGCTCTGCTACGGCTTTGTTGGAGTCTGCGCTCGTAAGCTCATCTATATAAGAGGGGAGCAGGTCTTTGACTACATCACAGCTTAAATCATTTTTCATGGCTGAAACCTCCTTTTAATCGTTCTTTTCCTCGATAAAATGTGACTCTGGCCCAGTTTTCGCTTTTTCCCATAACATCGCCTATCTCACGGAAGCTGAGATTTCCGAAGGAGCGGAGATAGACCACCTCTTTTGTCTGTTCGGGCAGGGCGTGTATGGCTTTTAAAAGGCCTGTTTTTCCCTCTTCTGCAATCAGCTCATCCTCGGCCGAGGGGGTGGGAAAATCATAATCTTCCGGAAAATCTGTTTCGCGGCCCTGTTTTTTCAGCTGGCTGAAATAGAGATTTTTACCTATTTGACAGAGCCAGACCGAGACCTTACACTTGCCGTCAAACTTGTCTATGGATTTTACAGCCCTGTAAAACGTCTCCTGTGTGAGCTCTTCCGCAAGGCTTTCATTGCGGCACAGGGACAAAAGATATTTGTATACACTCTGGGCGTGCAGGCGGTAAATTTCCTCCATATCTTCCACGGTCATCAGCTCCTTTCATATATAAGACCCGATAAAGGGCTTTTCGTTACAGCGCTTTTTTAAAATATTATAATTAGCTATTATATTTAGGACAAGGACAATTTTAAATTCAGGCATAAAGAAAAAAGGCATATAATATGCCTTTTTTCTTAGCTGTAAAACTGAATTAGATTTTGAATGTTTTCATTAAGAAAATCATTCAGAGCAATGCCGGAGAGATTTTCCGGATTTTCCATATGAGCTTCTATACTGTCGTTGCACCAAGTTAAAACCAGATATTTTTCGGCAGACGGGGTGGAGGAGAAGTCCTCAAATTTTAATATAAGCTCTTTGACCGCCCCGTTCTCGTCCATGTCTGCAAAGCCGAAACCGGCGGGACTTAAAAATGCACCTTTGTCGGGATTTACGAATTCAGAAAAGGTCATAGTCTCGTTATCAAGGTTAAAGCTTCGCTCTCCGGCGAGAACTTCCCGGTAGGCGTTTAAAGCCTCATCCGCGGGTGCTTTGCCGCCGAGACGGTCTATAATTTCATCTGCGGAATAGGGGACGGCAGGCCAGAGAGAATAAGTTTTAGCAATCTTATCATCATAGACCTTTGCCATAGCCTCGGTATATGCAGCTTCATCAGCAACACTTTCACCGTTCAGGGTGAAGTGATACTCATAGCTTACGTTGCCCTCACTGTCAAAGCTTTCCGGAACTTCAATTGTTCCTTCGGATATACGCTCCATTACACCGTCCTGAAGCCTGTACACATCGTCAGTATAATAACCCATGTTTCCGTCGGTGTTTCTGAGCAGTCCGCTCCGTTCAATATAATTGAAATCAAGCCTGCGTAGCTGGGTGAGATTTGCAATGCCGTCATAAATGTTTATAATGCGGCAGCCGGAAGCGGCGCAGTTGCCGATTTCTACAAGTTCAGGTATATCGTCATTGTCTAAATAAATCAGCAGATAACCGTCGTTTTCACTTGGAACAGAGACATTCCGGAGGTAGTCTGTCATAATTTCTTTCCAAGCGTCGTCAACCTCCGGTTCAGTGGAAACTTCATCTGCCTTCGACGGCTGCTCTGTCGGGGCTTCTTTCGCATAATTGGAATCACCGCAGCCGCTAAGCAGGGAGAGACAAAGTAAAATGCTCATTAAAATCGTAAGTTTTTTCATTTTTTTCTCCTTTTTTTATTTATCATAGCAGGTTGAAAAAATAAAGCAATACAAAAGCTTTAGTTTTATTAATTTTTTATATTGGGAAGAAAAAACTTTTATCTATTGCGCGGCGGCAGATTGGGTAGTATGCTGTTAAAAAACAGGAGGATAAACTTATGGAGACTATTGCCCTTAGAAGCTTTCAGCCGCTGTATATCTGGCTGGATATTGGGTTTTTACTGATTTTTGCCGGAATTCTTATCTGGAAAAAGAAATATATGACCGTTTTAGTTGGCTTTCTGGCGGGAATTTTATATATGATAGTAGATTACGGAATTTTTCACCTGCTGTGCCATTCAAGAAGCATTACCGGCGGAAACCTTTTCTGGGTACTGCTGTGGATGTCTATGAGCTACGGCTTTACCAATTTTGCGTGGATTTGGCTGTGGATACAAAAGGACGAAAATCTTCTTGAATGGTCAGTCCTCATTCTCCTCTGGTGGTTCTGCTGCCCTCTGCTAACTCAGACTTTCGGAGGTTCTGCCGCTCCCATAGTTATTCAGCGCACCACCGGCGCATACCACGGTTATATGGCGGCGCTGCTCTTTGCAGGCTATCTGTTCGTTATTATCTGGAATCTTGCCCACAAAAAGAAAGATGAAAAAATGCCTCTGCTCTGGCTGCTGGCAATAGGAATTCTGGTTCAGTTCGGCTGGGAGGCAGGACTGCTTATAGGCGGTGTGCGCAGTGCAGGTTTCGGCTTTACGGATAAACTGCGGCCTCTCATTATAAACTCTCTCCTTGAGACTAATTTAGGTATGCCGTACATTTACATGATATATCTTTGGTATTCGTCGAGATTTACGGAATCACTTCACTGTCGCGAGAAATCGGTGGGATTTATGGAAGCGCTTCGGGAGAATAGCCGTAAACATATATAAAAACAATCCGATTTATTTATGGCAAATGCTGAAAATGCATAGTTGTAATGGGTATTCCTGCACATTTGTTGACAGGAGTATGGGACTGAGTAGAATATATACAGGAGTACAGTAAAAAGGAGAAACGAGAACATGAAAAGAATTCTAAGTTACGGCTCTTTAAATGTGGATATGGTTTACTCTATGCCTCATTTTGTGCAGCCGGGAGAAACTATTGCCGCGTTTAAGATGGAGCGTTTTCCCGGCGGAAAGGGTTTAAACCAGTCAGTTGCGCTCTCAAGAGCGGGAGCAAAGGTCTGGCATGGGGGAAAAATCGGCGCTGACGGCAAGTGGCTGTCGGATATTTTGGAAGAAAGCGGTGCTGACGTAAGCTTTTTGCGTAATTCCGGCAGTTCTACCGGCACGGCAATAATTCAGGTCGCACCTTCCGGCGAAAACTGTATAATATTAAACCACGGTGCAAACTATGAAAACACGAAAGAAGAAATAGATGAAGCTTTTAATAACTTTACAGCGGGAGATATACTGCTGCTGCAGAATGAAATTAATCTCCTGCAGTATCTGATTGAAAAAGCTGCTGAGAAGGGTATGGAAATTGCCTTAAATCCTTCACCTATTGACGAAAATCTTATGAAAATGGATTTAAGCCCTGTGCGGTACCTTATTTTAAACGAAATTGAGGGCGGAGCGATTACGGGCCGGAAAGAGCCGGAAGAAATCTGCCGCATGCTTTTGGGCAGATACCCCGAAATGAAAATAGTGCTCACATTGGGCGGTGACGGTGCAATGTACATGGACAGTGAAAGCACCTTCCGTCAGAGCATTTTTCAGGTTGAGACTGTGGACACAACAGGAGCGGGAGACACCTTTACAGGTTATTTTCTTGCCTTTGTGTCTGAGGGAAAATCAGTTCCGGAAGCATTGAAGGCGGCCTCAAAGGCGGCGGCTTTAGCGGTTTCGAGAAACGGTGCTGCGGCAAGTATTCCGGTGCGGGCGGACGTTATGGCGGCACAGTTAAAAGAAAAAAGCTGAAATCATTAAAAGCTGTAATATGGTGAATGACCTCTGCCTTTAATGAGGGAAAAAAGAAAACAAAATCGGCGTGATTAAAGTCACGCCGATTTTACTTTTTAGTAGTAGTGTATATCATCGAAAACAACCGTTCCGTCAGGGGCAGTTATTTTTTCTCCTTCAATAATATCTTCTTCCACACCTTCTTTATTATAGACAAAGAGTGGATATTCGTGAGTAAAACCCAGAGAATCTACGGCTATAACCGTAAGACTTAGGGTCTGATCCGACTCTACTTTATAGCTTTCGTCTATATCTATTCCGTAAATAAGGTCAGGGGAAGATAAGTCAATCTCATTTTCGGAAAGAACCTGACCGTCAAGGGTGACAACGTACTTTGCCTCAGTGAGAACGTTTACACCGTTATCGCACTGAGCCACAGGACTGTAACCGTCTATATATATTGACCCTTTTATGTTGTAATTTGGCTTCTGACCTGTGTAGCCCCGTGAACCGGAGAACTGCGGAGATTTCTGTGGAAATATCTGAGATTTAAGGTCATATATGAATAAATTCATGTTCTGCTCAAACTGAGAAACACCCTTATCCTCAATTATAACAGTGGGGGAGACGCTGTTTGCAAGGCCGAAATTATATGTCAGAATAAATTCTGAACCCTGTCGTTCCATAGCCACAATATCATTGTCAAATTTAAGAGAAACGGCAGTGCTGTCGGTTAGCTGTTTAGGCTGAATGCGGAATGTTACGGGAATTGTAAGAGCCTCAGTGTCGGGGTTCCCGATTTCATAACTGCAAGAGGCTATAATGCTTACCTGCTGTTCCAGTGCAGAATTTACACTTGTGGAAATCCCGTCTGTTATATGCACAATGGAATCCTGATAGTGCATAAGGGTGTTTTCCAGATTGTTCAGCTGATGGTTTAAACTGTTTATCCGGCTTATGGAATAGATCTGCATTACAAGAAACAGCGCTATAATTATGTAAAATGAATATTTCCGTTTTTTCATTTGACACCTCACTTTTTTCAAAATTATAACATAGTAGAAAAATCATTGCAATAAAAAAGCAATGCCCGAAAGCATTGCTTTTTTTACATTTTAGCCTGTTATAAAGTTATAAACGTTTATAAATCCTGTAACCATTACTGCAAGAACCATAATGGGGGCAACTATGCGGATAGCCCAAATCCAAGCTTTTTGCAGCTTAAATTTAATGCCGTTTTCCTCAATATGTGCAATAAGCTTTCCGGGACCCCAGAACCAGCCTACAAATATGCACATTGAAAGTCCGGCCAAAGGCATAAGCAGGTTATCGGTAATAACACCCATAAAGTCAAAGAATGAGTACCCCAGAATGGTAAAATCCGCAAGAGGACCAAAACTCATAGCACTGGGGAAACCGAGAAGCGTGATAGCGGTACCTACCGTAAATACTGCAGCCTTGCGGTTCCAATGCCAGTTTTCATGCACAAAGGACACAACGCACTCTAAAAGCGCAATGGAGCTGGTGAGAGCGGCAAAAAACATGAGAATGAAGAATAAAATAGCGAAAACGGGCCCGCCCAGCATTCTTTCAAATACGCCCGGAAGAGTTCCGAAAATAAGGCTGGGGCCTTGGGCCGGTTCCATGCCAAGGGCAAAAACCGCAGGGAAAATGGCAATACCGGCCAATAAAGCGGCCAAGGTGTCAAGCATAGCAACGTTTACGCAGTTCTTAGGAATATTTTCTTCCTTTCTGAGATAACTTCCGTAGGTAATGGTAATACCCATGCCAAGGCTTAGAGAATAAAACACCTGTCCCATAGCTTCGGTAGCGCCTTTAAATGTGAGGTGAGAATTGCCCGGGACAAAAACAAATTTTAAGCCTTCCGCAGCTCCCGGAAGAGTCACGGAACGAATAATAATTATAATAAGGAGAATAAACAGAGCCGGCATCATTACTTTTGAGGCTTTCTCAATTCCCTTTGTACCAAAATAGCAAATAAACATGGTGCAGAGCATAAAGACCACATGCCATACAACAGGCTGAACGGGGTCTGCAATGTAGGCTCCGAAATCTGCGGGGGCTGCAAGATTTGCTGCATAGGAAACTATGTACTTTAATATCCAACCGCCCACAACGCTGTAATATGAAAGTATAAGGAAGGGAGCAAGAACACTTATTATGCCTATGAATGAAGCCTTTTTGTTCATGGTCTTATAGGCATTCACCGGGTTTTGCTGGGTCATACGGCCTATACTCATCTCTGTTATCATTACGGGCAGGCCCAGTACTACTATAAATATTAAGTAGACTATAAGGAAGGCAAAGCCGCCGTTACGTCCCATAAGATAGGGAAACTTCCAGAGATTGCCAAGACCGATGGCTGCGCCTGCAGTTGCCAGAATAAAGCCCATCTTTGTGGCCCACTGGCTGCGTGAATTAGTATTCATCTTTTTTCCTCTCCTTTTACAAAATTCTGCACACCTTCGGAAAAATTTAGAGATCCTAAAAGAAGATTACCGCTCTACCCCCATTTAAATCGGTAAACTTTAACAGTGTGCAAAATAAAATTGTTTTTCATTATACCCGCATATAGGAGATTTGCAAGCGCTTTTTCCACACTTTTATTAAATATGGAGATTTCAATAGAAATCGCTAAAGTGAAAGAGCAATTTTTAGACGAATTGCATTGTATGCAAAAATTGTGGATAAATAAAAGAAAAAGCAGATAAACCGTTTTTTTAAATAGAGATTATAAATGCGCTTTAAAAGTCCGTTCAAAACACGGCCGAAACCTCAAGTTTTATAAGAAGCACACTATGGGGCAAAGGTATTCCTTTTCTTTAACTTCGGGGTTTAGTGTCAACATTCTTCTAAGAGTATTCCGCCCTCAGGTCTTATAGACAGCACATGACAGCTGCCTTTCCCCAAAACTTTTTCTATACCCATGCAAAAATCCGAAAGCAAAGGGTTTGGGACAAAGGCCTGAACAGTACCTGCAAAGCCACCGCCATGAACTCTGACAGCACCTTCTCCGTTTAATAGATGCTCAGTTACAGCCAGCGCAAAGGCCATTTCCTGTTTGGCTGTTCTGCCTTCCGGAATTACATTCTGCAAAAGCTCCCATGAAGATTTTCCGGAATCGGAAACAAGGTTCAAAAATCTTTTGAAATCTCCCTGTTTCAGAGCCTC
>JAHHRS010000065.1 GCA_020025675.1 Oscillospiraceae bacterium | reverse complement strand
GCAAACGCCTGATAAGGAGGACGTTTAATGACTCTTAATACTCCGAAGCAGATTAAAACTCAAGAGACGAAAGAAAAAATTTATAAAGCCGCTGATGACATACTAAAAAAGAAAGGCTTTGCATATCTGACGGTAAGTAATATATGTAAAGTTGCCGGAGTTTCAAACGGTACCTTCTTTTACCATTTTAAAACCAAGGACGATTTGCTCAGCTACTATATATTTGATAAATTCGCAGAGTATAGATTAAAGTATAATTTTGATGAAGCTGTTAAAGGACTTAGCTTTGACCGACGCATAATAAGTTATTATCGTGCGTGGACAAGATATATGGAAGAAATCGGCATAGATTTCTTTACTAATTTCTATAATACAAGCAATTATTCACTGGATGTCCGCCGATTTAACGACAGGACACCTATAGCAATGTGGAATTTTCCCGGAAACTGCCTGTCTGAGGCGAAAAAAGAGGGATTATTAAAAGACGATGTAAACGTTACTCATGCAGCAGAGGTCCTTGCAACTATCGTTAAGGGTATAGCCTTTGACTGGTGCCTCAGTGGCGGAGCCTTTGATATGGAGGACCGAATTGAGGAAATTATGCAACCTTATATAAACAGTATTTGCAAAGCGGTCCATGTGACCAGATAAATCAGTTGACACTGACGTAAGGCTAAAATCGGGTACACTCTTCCGGCAGGTCTATGTCCAGATTACATTTTGGGGAATGTAGGGCATATTGAACGCTGACTCGCAGCCTTCGTCTTGTATCAAGCATAAATTAAAAAGAGAATTTTTAGGAGAGTAATTATGGACATAGCAATACTTATCGGTGCAGTATTACTTATCAGTATTTTCTGCTACAAGAATGTTCCCACCTTATTCGGAGGTATTTTAGTTTCACTTCTTCTTATCCTTATATACAAAATGGATGTTTATGACGGCCTGCTTAACATATACATGGGCGGTCTGGTCGGATTTGCAAAACAGTGGTTGATCCTCTTTACTTTGGGCGCATTGTTCGGCAAGCTTCTTGAGGTTACCGGCGGTGCTGACAGTCTTGCACGCACTATTTTGAAAATTTCCGGTCCTAAAAACGTTTCCGTAGGTGTTTGTGTATTTACTGCAATACTGGCAGCAGCCGGTGTTTCCAGCTTTATTACCCTGTTCATTGTGTTCCCCATTGCGCTTAAACTTTGCCGCAAAGCAAATGTTAACCGCGGCGCTGTTATTGCCGGCTTCTCTCTGGGACTTAACTTAGGCCTTGCCCTTCCTTATGTTCCTGTCACCAATAACGTTCTCTGTGCAGACTACTTTGGCACTACTGTGGGCGCCGGCGGTATGCTTGCTATCTTCTGCAACGTAGTATTTCTGGTAGTTGGTATTCTCTACATGAGATGGTACGAGAAACGCCTTGCCGCTAAGGGTCTGGGCTATGCTCCCGCATACGGCACCGGTGCTATCGAGGCTGAAGGCGACCTTGATATGGACGCAAAAGGTCCTCACTGGGTAACTTCTCTCATTCCCATGCTTATCCCTATCCTGGTCCTCAACATATTCAAGGTTAAAGTCGAGGCCGCTCTGCTCTGCGGTGTTCTGGCTATCATTGTTCTTCAGTTCAAGTACCTGCCCCGCAACTGGGAGGATAACCGCAAGGTGATGTCTGACTCCATTTCCATGTCCCTGACCACTATTATCAATGCAGCCGCTATTGTGGGTCTGGGTGCTGTTATCCAGAACTGCCCCGGCTATATGATTGCTGTTGAGAATATCCTGTCCTTCAAGGGCAGTCCCCTTATGATAACCTTTATTGCAACCAACCTTATTGCAGGTATTGCAGGTTCTTCTTCCGCAGGTCTGGTTCTTGCTGCTCCTGTTCTCCAGCAGGCAGCTGCACTTACCAATGCAGCCGCATTCCACAGAACCACCGTCTTTGCCTCTCTGGGTCTTGACTCCCTGCCCACCGCAGGTTTTCTCCAGACTGAGTGCACTGTTGCAGGTGTGAGATTCAAGGATGTTTACTTCCCCATAATCTTCGCTCTTACTGTTGTTCTGACCATACTGCGCTGCCTGCTCTACATGGTTCTCTGCATGGTATTCGGCATAGCTTAACAGCTTCATCACAATTAAACATATGTTCCTTACCTTGGATCCCGGCACAGTTTACTGTGCCGGGATTTTATTATAGCTGTTCAGAAAAATGCTTGAAGAAAATAATTGAGAAATAATAAATATTTATTGATATTCGATAAAAAATTCTTGAAAATCAAAAAAAGAGGTGGTATACTTAGCTCAGCTTAAATAGTTGGAGGGAATTATTATGAACTGGAACAGGGATAAAAGCGTCAGACTTTCAAAATGCTGCATTTATCTTTTTATGGTGGCATATGTACTTATATGTATCTTTGCACCCCAAATTTTTAAATGGCTGGTTTCCTTTGGGACCGGCTCTGAAATACAGCTTAAATACTTTTTAGCTACTGTATATACAGGCGCTGTGCCCGCAGGTCTTGCTCTGTGGGATTTGCGTAAGCTGCTGAAAAATATCAGCAGCGGAGATGTATTCATAGAAAATAACGTGTCGGTTTTGCGGAGACTTTCCTGGTACTGCATTGCGGCAGGCCTTATCTGCCTTGTAAGTACAATTTATTATCCGCTGTTTTTAGTCATAAGTGTGGCTGCCGCGTTTATCGGTCTTATTTTACGAGTGGTTAAAAACGTTTTCGCCCAAGCCGTTCTGATAAAAGACGAGAACGACTTCACTATTTGAGAAAGGTGCTGTCAATATGCCTATTGTAGTTAACATCGACGTTATGATGGCACGGCGGAAAATGAGTGCCGGCGAGCTGGCAGAGAAGGTGGGTATAACACCTGCCAACCTCTCAATTTTAAAAAACAACAAAGCAAAGGCTATCCGCTTTTCAACTCTTGAGGGGCTGTGCAAAGCTTTAGACTGTAAACCTGCGGATATTTTAGATTATACGGAGGAATAAAAATGAATAATGAAAAATCCAAGGTGGACAATTCCTGCCCACCCGGTATAACTGTAAGCAATTATGAAAAAGAGTCTGAAAAAATATGCCCGTCTTCCGCAGATGTGATTTTTTCACTAATATTTTTACTGCTTGCATGGTGCTACTGGGATTTTGAGTCGCATTTTTGCGTAAACGGTTACTCTTTTAAGTATGCACTTTTTACAGTGCTTTTTGCAGCGGCTGTTATTTTGTACATTTTATGCAGTGGACGGCGCCCCGGAAAAGAGAGCGGATTTTGGTTTGGAATAACCATGGTGCTTGGACTTGCCACACTTCTTCCTTACAGTAAAAGTAATAATATTATGTACACTGAAAGCCTTATTGCCGTTTTTCATGTTTTTGCTCTTCATGTGGCAGCTTGCTACTGGGCACTCAGCGCCTCAGGCCGCCTTATTCAGGATGGTAAAACATCTAACTGGCTGGCTTTGGACCTAATAAATGCGGCGGTTATTTTCCCCTTCGGAAATTTCTTCCGGATGCCTGCTGTTTTGTGGGCTTGGATAAAAGAAAAGGTAATTGGTCATTTTGATAAAACAAAAAAGAAAAAAAGAAGTCACCGCTTAATTGCACTTTTAATCGGCGTTGTGCTCAGTATTTTGTGTATTGCGCTGGTGCTCCCGCTGTTATTTCAAGCTGATGAAGGCTTTTCCGCTCTGTTTTCGGCTAAATTTTTGACCTTTAAAAACTGGCTTATAAACAAAGTGTTCTTCTTTAAATTTAATTTTCCCGAATTTATTGCGAAATGTGTTTTTATTATTCCCACAGCGTTCTTTCTATACGGCCTTGTCTACGGATGTGTACACGGCAGACGGGGGGATGTATTAAAGACAGAGCCGGTGAGTAAGGGAATAAAAGAATCTAAAATCCTGCCCCAACTCACGGTTTTAACCGTACTGTTTTCCCTCTGCGGTGTTTATCTGATATTTATAGCGGTTCAGATAAAGTATTTGTTCTCTGCATTTTGGGGAACTTTGCCCTCCGGCTTTTCGTATGCGGAGTATGCAAGAAGCGGATTTTTCGAGCTGTGCCGGATAGCTGTTATTAACCTGTGTATCCTGCTTGCCTCCAACACTTTTTGTCGGCGGGAGAAAAAAGAAAGTAAGCTTTTGCGTATTTCCAATATTCTGGTTGCACTTCTGACTTTGCTGCTGCTCACTACTGCGGCGGCAAAAACGGGACTTTATATGTTCGTTTACGGCCTTACCGTAAAGCGGGTGCTGGTATCTGTTTTTTTGCTGTGGATCGCCGTTGTGTTTGTTTGCGTCATAATACAGCAATTCAGACCTGTACAGATCGTTCGTATTGCGGTCTTTACCGGAGCGGTTTTGTTTACACTCTTATGCGTACTTCCCACCGAAGACAGCGTGGAACATTTTAACAGGCACATGGGATATGATCAAAGGATTGAAGAATCGGAATTTTATATATATCCCGATTAAACTCACATGAATGAGCCGAATAATTACAGGCAGGAAACCCAAAAGGGTTTCCTGCCTCGTCATATAAAGAAATACTATGCAATAAAGCCTGTATTTATTGACAAAATTTTTCTGAATTCCAATGCCCACTTGTAGGCATCGGGAAATGATGGTATAATTCGGTTTTGCGAAATTATATTTGAAAATTTTACGAAGAAAAAGTTATATGAGGTTTAGTTAATGGAGAAAAGATATGGGCTGGTTACGGCAATAGCCATGGTAATCGGAAATGTAATAGGTTCCGGTGTTTTTGTAAAAGGCGGTAAGGTGCTGAGCCTTACCGGCGGAGATTTGATGCAGGCGGTGCTGGTTGCCGCAATAGTGGGTCTTATATGTATAATCTGCTCTCTGGTTTTTGCCGAACTGGGTGCCAGATGCGGAAAGGTTAACGGCATTGTGGATTATGCGGACAATGCCTTGGGTTCAGGCTATGCATACTATGTGGGGTGGTTTATGGCCACTGTTTATTACCCATCAATGTCGTCTATTGTTGCTTTTTTTGCCGCAGTTTTTACTTTGCGGCTTTTTGGGGTTAATGCACTTGACTTTGCAAACGGTACTATAAGTACAGAAGCTGTTGGACTTGGCGCAGGCTATCTTATAATGAGTTACGGAATAAACGCAATAAGCCCCAAACTTGCCGGCAAAATGCAGGTATCAATGACGGTTATTAAGCTTGTGCCATTGCTGTTAATGGGCATCGTTGGAACTATTGTGGGCCTTAGCAACGGAAGTACCGCGGCAGTTTTAAATGAAGGAGCTATGCGCACCGCTTCAGGGGGCGGAAAATTATCCGGTATGCTTTCTGCTATTACAGCCTTTGCTTTTTCCTATGAAGGTTGGATAATTGCCACTTCGATAAACGGGGAACTGAAAAACGCAAGGAGAAATCTTCCCATAGCACTGATAACAGGTTCTGTGGTATGCACTGCCATTTACTGCCTGTACCTGTTTTCCATGAGCGCTGTTGGAAGTACAGAGGCAATAATTGCCACATGGCCTTTAGGGGAGTCTCTGCCGGAACTTGTGTTTTCTGCGGTATTTGGTAAGCTTGCCGGTAAATTTGTATATCTGTTTGTCACAATTTCCTGTCTTGGCACCTTGAATGGTTTTGTAATGGGCTCCTGCCGAGGTATGTATGCGATTTCTTCAAGGGGAGAAGGCCCCAAGCCGGAATTTTTCGGGGAAGTGGACAGCCAGAACGGTTTTGTTATAAAATCAAGCTTAATAGGCCTTATGATGGGCGGTTTCTGGTATACATGGAACTGTTTATTGTGGATGAAAGGGCCTGATTTTATGGGAGGCCTGCACGATAATATGTGGATAGGCTGGGAGCCGGATGAGATATGCGTTGTAAATCTTTATGCCATGTATATTCCCATGTTTGCGGTGCTTATGGTGAAAGCCAGAGACCTTAACTTTTTCAAACGTTTTATTATGCCGGGTCTTGGCATACTGTGCTGCCTGTTTATGGTGTTCTGCTGCTACATCGGAAAAGGATATAAGCAGATAATCGGGTATCTTGTGTTTTTGGCATTTGTTATGCTTATAGGAAAGCTTTTAAGAGGAAAAATCAGAACAGCAGAAAATGTGCGTTATATGTAATTTAAAGCCCTTAACTGTAAAATCAGTTAAGGGCTTTACATCATTCTCCGTAAATTGCTTCATGGAGAGCCTGTTTATTCTTTTCTAAATCCAGGTGCAGATAGCTACCTTCGCTATGATACCCATCTTCAACAGGTATACAATTCGTTGTAATGTCGAATTTAATATATTTTGGTGCCACAAGCAGCAAATTCATCATATCACTGTTGCTTAGGTCGGTAGTAATGTTTCCCAGCACTATATCGGCAAAATTGTTTAATTCCGACAGAGACATGTCCATAACCCGAACTTTAAGCTGAGAAAGAACCTGCCTTACTCTGGAGGTACGTCCGAAATCATTTTCAGCCGTTAACCTGAGTCGCATAAAAGCGGCAGCCTGCTTACCGTTAAGCGTAATCATACCCACATCATCATAAGTCAGAATATCAGAATCACTGGGATCTCCAACCAGATAATTTATATTTTTCATCTTGGTTTCCATTTCGCGAATATTTTCGGCCTTCAGCTCTACCGTGACTCCACCGGCTGCGTCAATAATGCTTATTACATTCAGATAATTAACAAGAACATAGTTATCTAATTTTATTCCAAATGTATATTCCAGAGAATCTATAAGAGTTTCCAAACCGTGGTTATGATAAACCATAGTTGCTTTGTCAGAGCCGCCTCCGGGCATCATTATAGATGTGTCGCGCAGTATGGAAGTAAAAATAATTTTCCCGGTGTTTTTATTAAGGGATAAAATAACGATTCCATCTGCATTACCCCTCTGCTCCATGCCGGGAAGATAGTTATTATCCACGCCCACAAGCAGGATATTTATAACATCTTCCTCGGAACGAAAATCTAAATCGGGTGCATCTTCCGGTAAAGCCACTGAATTGGTGTTCTGACGTATATCATCGTAATTCAATTTGTTGAATTTGCTAATCAAAAATCCATAAGCGGCGGCACATATAACTCCTAATATAAGTATAAAAACTAATAAAACTATCAGGACTGTTTTCCATGTATGTTTTGTCTTTTTCCCTTTACCTTCTGTTTTTGACATCGTTTCTCCTTTCCTAAAGTAAGAATAGATATTTTTATTTGTTTTAAATATTGTATTCATAAATACTTTTATATCTATACTATAAACAAAAACAATATAAAGTCAAGCTTTTGGAGCACAAAATAACAAAATACACAAAATTTTTCTTAAATTATAATGTACAAATAGTTACAATGAAGATGATAAAAGTATATATAATCTAAACTTGAGGCTCAACTTACAGTACTGTTTTTCAGATGCTAAGCGGCGGCTCAATTTCCAGAGCCGCCGCTTAGTATAAATGAAATTAAACCTAAGAGCTTAGTTAATATTTAAGCACTTTCCTGCTTTTTTGACGGTAACACGGTATAGACCGTAAAATCCGCATGAAATGGCTGCCACAATCAGCAGACATACATACATTACCATTTGTTCGCCGGAGTCTATTGTACCGTCGCCTCCGTTGCCGATTAAAATCAAAGTAAAGAAAGCAAGAATCAGAAGCGTTCCAATCAGAATAGGCGGGAGGAAAACACGCTTAATCTGCCCATTGGCTGTTTTGCGGAGATATGCTTTAGACGCACCCAGCTTGCGCAGGTCATCGTAGACCCATGAATTTGTGAGTATTAAAGTCTGACTGCGGGTGTAGAGAATTACCGCTACCGCCGCAAAGCATACTATGGCAATAAATACAAACAGCAGCATAAAGACCGCAAAGTTTGAGACAAAGTCTCC
>JAHHRS010000064.1 GCA_020025675.1 Oscillospiraceae bacterium | reverse complement strand
CATAAGACGAGCATTTTTGGTGGAGAATGACGGACTCGAACCGTCGACCTTCCGCGTGTGAGGCGGACGCTCTAACCAGCTGAGCTAACCCTCCATAAGCTCATCTATAATAGCACACAAAAGTCATAAATTCAAGACTAATTTTTCTCCAACGGGGAATTATATTATAAGCGAAAAATATTTTCACTTTTTTGAAAAAATTTGAAAAATATAGTTGACAAGTCTCCCTTTCTCTGATAGAATTCCTATTGCTGTTTGAGCAGTATTTGGCGGCATAGCTCAGTTGGCTAGAGCATGCGGTTCATACCCGCAGTGTCCCCGGTTCGAATCCAGGTGCCGCTACCAAATAAAGGCGCAGTAATTTGTGCCTTTCATATGGCCCGTTGGTCAAGTGGTTAAGACACCGCCCTTTCACGGCGGTAACATGGGTTCAAGTCCCGTACGGGTCACCAAAAAGAGTCAGTACATTGTACCGGCTCTTTTTTTTGCTTTTTTTCAGGAATGTTTCGTCTTTTATTCTTAAATTACCTATTCTTTCTACTTTCTTTTGCTTCCGGTTGACAAAGATAGAATAAGCCATTATTATAGTAGTATAAGATTTAATTTAAGGTGATATTATGGAAGAGATGAAGAATACCGGAAGCTGTCACGGAAAAAATGCGCTGAAATATCTTCTCCGTATTTTAGGGGTGTTTTTCCTTACTGTTGCACTTATCGTAGCTTTTCTTTACTCGGCAATGCTCCTTGTTTGCAGAGGTCCTTCAGAATCTGCAAGAGATCTTTTCGTCCTCTCCGTCCGTGAGACCAGCGCCATAGGCTTTCTGGCAAATCTTGTTCTCTCAGATGCGGAAATAGAGGAAATCGTTTCCCGACCCCAAGGGAAAGTTCAGGAAACGGACACTTCCCTTATAGACATGAATTCGGGGTCTCATGATGACAGTTCAGAGCCAAAGGCCGATGAATGGGGTTATGTGGACGATGACGGGGACGGAATTATTATAGTCCCCGTAGCAGGTGAGGGCTATATAGGCAAAATGATGATAGTTCTGGACCCTTCAAGAGTTATTGTAGGCTGTGCTCCTGAGCTTTTAGGTACTTCCGGATGCACTGTTGAGGAATTTGCTCTCAGGGAGGACGCCGTTGCTGCCATTAACGGCGGAGGCTTTATGGACTTAAACGGCGGCGGAAACGGCAGTATTCCGGATACCTGCATAGTCTCCCGAGGTCAGGTATATTACGGCGGCTCAGGGGTAGGTCCGGGTTTTGTGGGTATAGACAGCAACTATATTCTTCATGTCGGTTTTACATCCAGCGAGCAGATAGAGGAATGGGATATTCAGGAGGGCGTGGGCTACGGGCCTGTGCTGGTGGCAAACGGTGAGCCCCAGGATACAAGCGGCGCTCTCGTCAGCGGTCTGAACCCCAGAACCGCCATAGGCCAGCGCTCAGACGGGGCAATTTTAATGCTTGTTATCGACGGCAGACAGCCATCCAGCATCGGTGCAACGTATACCGACGAAGTGGACATTATGCTTAAATTCGGAGCTGTTAATGCCTGCAATCTGGACGGCGGCTCTTCCAGCCTTATGTGGTATAACGGAGAATATATCAATAACTGCGCCTCTGTTATCGGAATAAGAGACATACCCTCAAGCTTTGTGGTTTTGAAGGAGGGACGGTCATGAGTAAAAGGAAAAAAATGTCTTCCTTCCGAAAGGGTCTGCTTATATACATAGGAATATTTGTGCTGATAGCGGTAATTGCTTTATCTGTGCTTTACGGTTTTCTCCATGCTTACGAGCAGTCACGGCCTGATACTGCTGTTTTAAATTACATAAGCGTACTGGAACAGAATGGGCTCACGGAAGAGGGAGAAAAGGCTCTTGCAGAGCTGGATGAAAATTTACAGAGTCGGGAAGAGAGCATGGAGCTGCTGAGCGCCAAGATGCAGGCTCTTACCTGCCGCAAGGACTCAAAGCGCAGCTCTCAGGGTGAGCTTTTCTATAATCTCTATTCAGACGATCAGTGCATAGGCTATGTGGGGCTTAAAAATTCGGACAAAACGGCTTTCGGCTTTACATTCTATGAGGTGGCTGAGGAAGAATTTGATTTTTCAGCCTTTACAAACTCCGTAACCCGAACTATCCCCGCCGATTATCAGCTTTTCGTAAACGGACAGCGGCTTGACGAAAGCTATATTACAGACGAAGAAGTTAAATACGAAACCCTTTCCGGCTTTTATGAGCACTACGACAATATTCCCACGCTGGTAAGCTATGAGAGCGGAAAATTTATAGGTGATGCCCAAGTTACGATAAAAGACGCTGACGGCAGTGAGGTTGCAGAAGAAAACCTTAATGAAGCCTATTACCTTAATAACTGCCACGAAGACACCGCTTCACGAATAAGCGACTTTGCAGACGACTTTATAGACAGATATGTATTTTTCTGCGCCAACACAAACAAGAACGAATACGCAAACTATGACTATTTGTTGGGCTTAGTTAAGCCCGACAGCCCTCTTCAGGATCGCATGTATAACGCATTCTGGGCTTTCGGCTACACCACCGTTTATTCCTGCGACATAGTTTCACGGAATATAAATCTCATTTCCGATTTAGGCGATTATTACCTTGTGGATTACAGCTACACAACTGAAACGGTAAGTAACGGCGGCTCTGCCCTTGAGGACAGCAACGTAAGATTTTTAATTTCCGATAACGACGGAACACTTTTAGCGGAAGCAATATATAACTACTGATAAAAAGCCCTGCGGAGTTTGCCTCCGCTGGGGCAAAGATAGTATAAACCATTTTCCACGGGGTGGTGTACCCCGTGGAAAATTCGTATGGGTCTTTGAGTGTGAAATCTGTCTGCAGCGGGGCAATAAATTTTGCAGTGGTAAGGCCCCGCTATTTATGTAAAAAAGGACGCATCAGCGTCCTTTTTTATTATGCAGGCAGGTATTGCAACGGGTCAACGCTCTCGCCGTTTACCTCAATGGCAAAGTGGAGGTGACTGCTCTGTCCGCTCTCACATATGGCAGTATTTCCGACAGCTCCCACCACATCACCGGCTTTTAGTACATCCCCTTCACTGACGGCGCAGGGATCGGCAAGGTTTGCATATATACTGGCTGTGCCGTCACCGTGGGAAACTCTCACGCAGGTACCGTAGAGAGAATCTGTGTATACACTCTCAACCGTGCCACCGTGTGCTGCTGCAACGGTGCTTCCCAAAGGTGAAAGAATATCTATACCCTCATGGGTGCGCCAGTCCTGCAAGGTCATGTCATAACTTAGTTTTTCCGTGTCGTGGCCTCTCTCCAGCTCTCCGGTCATAGGCCAGAGATAAGTGTTGCTGTCCGCTTCACTGTTCTGCCATACCTCCGCAGTCTCTTCTGCCGATTCTTCCGCCGTCTCTTCTGCTGCCTCAGGCTCTTCCGCCGGCAGGGGCGGCTGAGGTTTAATAACAGGTCTTGTTTCTTCCTTAGCGGGAGGGAGAATTACGGTCTCTACCTTCTTGTTGTCAAGTCTGGGGCTGTTTGCTTCTTTGGCTTCCTTTAACATAGTCCTGTTCCCTGACGCCAGCATCCATGCGGAAACGCCGATAACCGCGGCACACAGGAAAAGGACTATGTAAAAGCCCTTACCCTCGAAAAACTTTTCCAGCTTTCCGCCGGAATTCTTATCGCTCATTTGCTTAACCTCCGTTTTGCATATTTAGGTTTGCATTCCTATTCTTGCCACCGGAGGTAAAAATTATACACATTTAAGAAATAATTACTTTTTTATTCTCTTACTTTATCTTCAAATAGCTATACAGAAATATATGAAAATTTTTCAACACTTTATAAAAAATCCGGAAAGAACAGAAGTTCCTTCCGGATAGTTAATTTTAATTTACCTGATAGAGAAGAAAGCGTCCCTGCCGGGGTAGGAGGCAACGTCAAACAGCTCTTCCTCAATGCGGAGCAGCTGATTGTACTTTGCCACTCTGTCGGTGCGTGAGGGTGCGCCGGTCTTAATCTGACCTGCGTTCACGGCAACGGAGATGTCGGCTATTGTGGTGTCCTCAGTCTCGCCGGAGCGGTGGGACACAACGGCGGTCCAGCCCGCTCTGTGAGCCATCTGAATGGCCTCTAAAGTCTCTGTAAGAGTTCCTATCTGGTTGAGCTTAATGAGCACGGAGTTTGCAGCCTTCAGCTCTATGCCTTTTTTAATGCGCTCTGTATTGGTAACAAACAGGTCGTCACCCACAATCTGGATGCGGCTGCCCAGACGCTTTGTTAAAAGCTGCCAGCCTTCCCAGTCGTTTTCACCCATACCGTCCTCAATGGAGATTATGGGATACTTATTTACAAAATCCTCCCACATATCCACCATTTCCTCGCTGGTCATAACAGTACCGCGCTTAGGCAGATGGTAGCACTTGTCCTCCTTGTACCAGTCGGAAACAGCGCCGTCAATGGCTATCATAAAGTCCTCTCCGGGCTTGTAGCCTGCCTTTTCCATAGCGGCAACAAGAGCCTTCAAAGCGTCCTCATCGCTGTCAAGGTTTGGAGCATAACCGCCCTCATCCCCTACGCCGGAAGCCGGGACAACTTTTTTAAGTGCGTGGAACACCTCGGCGCACATTCTAAGAGCTTCCTTAAAGCTCTCTGCGCCCACAGGCATTATCATAAACTCCTGAATGTCCACATTGGAGCCGGTAGCATGAGCGCCGCCGTTTAAAACGTTCATCATGGGAACAGGGAGAGTGTGGGCGTTAACGCCGCCTATATAGTTATAAAGGCTCTGACCTGTTGCCTTTGCTCCTGCCTTTGCACAGGCAAGTGATGCGCCCAGAATAGCGTTTGCGCCAAGTCTTGTCTTATTGGGAGTGCCGTCTATTTCAATAAGCATTTTATCCAGAGAGGTCTGGTCAAGTGCATTAAGACCAACCATAGCCTCTGCAATTTCGCCATTAACGTTCTCTACGGCCATCTGAACGCCTTTTCCGTTATAGCGGCTCATATCGCCGTCACGAAGCTCACAGGCCTCATACATGCCTGTGGATGCGCCGGAAGGCACAGCAGCTCTGCCAATGGTGCCGTCGTCCAGTGTAACTTCAACCTCAACAGTAGGATTGCCTCTGGAATCCAGAATCTCTCTTGCCATTACATCTACTATTTCAAAGTATTGCTTCATCTTTATACCTCCTGTTTGGATATATTTTGATTATAACCTAAATACAGGAAAAAATAAATAGAACTTTTTTAACATTTATTCAGGCTCTGAAGTTTTGAACAAATCTTTCTATATTCTCCCTGCTCTCTCCTGCACTTCCCTGTATCATTTCGGATTTTCCGCCGCCCCTGCCGCCTATGCCGGAATTTACGGCGGCGGCATTTTTCCTAAGGTCTATGTTTTTACTGCCTATTATATACCGCCAGCCCTTTTCATCGCTGCCGGAAAAGGCAGCCGCTATGCCGGTGCATTTTTCCATAAGCAGGTTTACAAGCTCTCTGAGGGAAACCTCGTCCAAAATATCGTCAAATACGCATATATTGCCCTCTGTCTGCCCGAAGCTCTCCGCTTTCAGTTTTATAAGCTCCATACTGAGTAAAGATATGCGCTCTTTATATCCGTCACGCTCATTTTTAAGCCGCTCCACAGCCTCCGCTGTTTTGTCTCTCTTTGAAGAGAGCAGAACGGATATAGCGCTGTTGCTGTCCTGACGGAGGCGGTAGTTATCAAGGGCATCCATTCCGCACACAACGCTGAGTCTCATACCCCCTCTGTGCCGCTCCGCCTCAAGTATTTTTATAATTCCCACTTCTCCCGTTCTGGCCACATGGGGGGCACAGCATGCGCAGCAGTCAACGCCTTCAATAGTGACTATACGGACATCATGGGTAAGCTCCAGTTTACTTCTGTAATCAATATTTTTTAATTCCTCAGGCTCAGGAAACGTGGCAATAACAGGAAGATTATCTCTGACAGCCTCATTTGCAAGAGTTTCTATCTCTCTTATTTTTTTCTCTTCCAGTTCCCCGTCAAAATCAATGGTCATGCACTCTTGCCCCATGTGAAAGCCCACATTATTATAACCATAGAGTCTGTGGGTAATGCCTGAAACAATGTGCTCACCGGAATGGTTCTGCATGCGGCGCAGACGCTGTTGGTAATCTATGGCGCAGTGTACGCAAGAACCCTCCGCTATCTCTCGGTCGGTATAATGCAGGATTTCGCCCTTTATTTCCTGAACGTCTGAAACTTTAGCCCAGGCTATAAAGCCGGTATCGGGAAGCTGTCCGCCGCCCTCAGGGAAAAAGGCGGTCCTGTCCAAAATGACGGCAAAGCCTTTTTTATCCCTCCGACACTCGATGACCCTTGCTTCAAATTCGCTTATATGGCTGTCCTTATAATATAATTTCTCTGTCAAAACCATTCCTCCTAATGCAAACCGCCCTGAAATTTTTCAGGGCGGTATAATCTTTCCTTATATTACTCTCACTCGGAGTACATTGTCCATCTTTCCAATGCGCTCGGCAGTTTCACCGTCAATTTTCTCGCCCAAGTCCACTATTGTGCAGGCATAACCGTCTCTCGGCTTATTTATCATGTGCTCAACGTTTATATTGAGCTTTGTTATAAAGTCAAGAATACTGTTTATCATGCCGGGGATATTTCTGTGTATAACGCAAAGTCTGCAAACGCCCATGCGGCTCAGACTCACATCCGGCAGGTTAACAGAGTTTTTAATGTTACCGTTTTTAAGATAATCATAAAGCTCGTTTGCAGCCATAACCGCACAGCGGTCCTCACTTTCGGGAGTGCATGCACCAAGGTGCGGCATTGCAATCACATTGGGAGCTTTAAGAATGGTCTCGTTGGGAAAGTCGGTCACATATTTTGCAACCTTTCCCGACTTTAAAGCCTCCGTCATTGCAATATCGTCCACAACCTCTGCACGGCTCTCGTTTATTATTCTTACTCCGTCTTTCATTGAAGCGAAAGCGGCGGAATTAAACATGTGGTGAGTCTTTTCGGTATAGGGCACATTTATGCTTATGTAGTCGGCAGTACGAAATATCTCCTCTGCAGTCTCCGCTCTCTCAACATCACGGCTCAGCTGCCATGCGGCATCAACTGACATAAAGGGGTCATATCCATAGACTGCCATTCCAAGTTCAACTGCGGCATTAGCCACCATAGCACCCGTAGCACCAAGACCAATAACCCCTAAAGTTTTTCCCAGAAGCTCCGGGCCTGCAAAATCGGATTTTCCTTTTTCAACAAGCTTTGGAATTTCTTCGCCTCTGTGGGCAATGCTCTTAACAAATTCTATGCTGCCTAAAACATCTCTGGAAGATAGGACAAGAGAGCAAATCTCCTGCTCTTTTACGGCCACGGCGTTAGCTCCGGGGCTGTTAAATACCACTATTCCCTTTTCTGCACATTCTTCCACGGGAATATTATTATATCCCGCTCCCGCTCTTGCTATGGCAAGGAGGCTTTGGGGCAGTTCCGTTTTGTGCAGACTGGCACTTCTTAACAGCAGACCCTCCGGTAATTCCACATTTTCTCCCACATTGCAGCCTTTTTTTGTAAGGACTTCAATTCCTGCGGGAGAAATGGCATTCATGGTCTTAATATTAAACACGGTGTTTCACCTCAAACTCCTTCATGAAGCTCACCAGTCTGTCAACGCCCTCCATAGGCATTGCGTTATATAAAGAAGCTCTGATTCCCCCTGCAACTTTATGGCCTTTAAGATTTATAAGTCCCTGAGCGGCGGCATCCTTCACAAACTCCATATCCAGCTCCTCGCTGGGAGTGCGGAAGGTAATGTTCATATCGCTTCTGCCGGAAGGGATAGCATGGGGAATATAGAAACTGCTGTTATCCAGCACATCGTAAACCTTGGAAGCTCTCGCCTTTTTTATAACTTCCATGCCTTCAACGCCCCCCTGTTCCTTGAGCCAGTCAAGGACCAGACCCAGCATGTATATGCACCAGCAGGGAGGAGTATTGAGAAGGGAGTCTGTATTTATAAGAGTCTCATAACTCATAACTTCGGGAGTTAT
>JAHHRS010000063.1 GCA_020025675.1 Oscillospiraceae bacterium | reverse complement strand
TCGGTGACACAGTTACGCTGCGCATGCCTACTGCATGGGAATTTTATAACCCCGAAACCGGAGAGGTTTACGAAAGCTACGAGGCAGCCGGAAGCAACCCCTGCCGGCAGCGTCCGTCGGAATATCATGACGAAACTTTCACCGTTATTGCACTTGTAACTGTTCCCGGTTCTATTAACTACCGCTATTACGGCAGCGATCAATTTATAATGAACAGCGACACTTATAAAGAGTTTGCAGGTGAATACGCCGACGTAATGCTTTACGCCTTTGACACAGCAGATGAAAAGACAGAGGAAATGGAAAGCTTTCTTCATAATTACACCAATAATGTAAATCCCCGCTACGGCTACGAAAGCAAGCAGATTTATGTTGAAGAGTTCAACAGTTTCCGTTCCATGTTCATTATTATAGGCTCTCTTCTCTCATTTATTGTAGGTCTTGTAGGTATTCTGAACTTTATTAACGCAATTTTAACCGGCATACTCACAAGAAAACGTGAATTTGCAATACTCCAGTCTATCGGTATGACGGGTAAACAGCTTAAAACTATGCTGGTATGGGAAGGACTTCTTTACTCCCTCGGCGCCGTACTTTTTGCACTTATCCTTTCATTAGTTACCGGCCCGCTGATTGCCAAAGTTTTTAAAATATTCTGGTTCTTTAGTTACAGACCCAATTTTACGCCTATTTTGATTGTAGCTCCCATCTTTGCCGTTCTCGGCTGCATTGTTCCCTTGCTGGTATACAGAAATGTATCAAAGCTTACTATTGTTGAAAGACTGAGAGAAAACGAAAATTAAGCGCAAAAATTCCCCCGCCGCAAGGTGGGGGAATTTTTTATCAAAATGCAATTTTCATAAACAGTGCTACACAGCAAAGTATAAGGGTCATGGGAACGTACACATACCGTCCGATACCATACCAAAGTTCACCATGTATTTTTTTGGACCCGAGATTTATTTCTGCCATGAATTTGTCCTTCTTCATCACCCAGAACCATGACACAGCGCCGAGGAGAGCACCGATAGGAATTATATAAATGGAAACGAAATCCATCCAAGTACCCCACTGGTATATTGCCTCCATATTAAGGCCAAATCCAAGACATACAATGCCGATAATTACAAGTACCCAACTACGTTTAAGTTTTGGAAATTTATGCTGTAATGATTCACCCACTGCCTCAAACATATTCTGTAATGAGCTTATTCCTGCAAAAATCATTGCAACATAAAGAATAATATTGAAAAGCCTTCCGAAAGGAATATTCTGCAAAATTGTAGGCAAAGACACAAAGAGCAGACCCGGTCCTGCGGACTTGTCTATATTATAAGTAAAGCAGGCAGGTAAAATGACAACAGCTGCAACAATTGCGGCTATGGTGTCGAATAATCCGGTTCTCTCTGCCAGAGGCACAACGCTTTCTTTTTCGTCCAGATATGCTCCGTATACTATCATACCGCTTCCCGTTATAGAGAGAGAAAAAAAGGCCTGACCCATAGCAGTTATCCACACCATAGGATTTTTAAGTGCCTGCCAGTCGGGAATAAACATAAAACGGTATCCTTCAAAAGCTCCGGGCAGAAATGCCACACGAACAGCAAGAATGATGAATATAACAAAAAAGACAGGCATCATTACCTTGTTTGTCTTTTCTATGCTTTTTGCGCCGAGGAAAAGCGTAAGTAAAGTACCTACCACCACAATAACATGGTAAGGTATGACAGAGTACGGCTCTAAGGCAAAGCTGTTAAACCACATTTCCGGTTCAACTTCCATAAGCATACCGGTTAGGGAATTGCAGAGAGCTTTAAGTACATAGGAAACAATAACTGCATAACCCACCGCAATACACATAGAGCCTATGAGGGGCAGCCATGCCAGAATTCCGCCAACCTTTTCCATTTTCTCTCCTCTTGTGGACCATGCGTTAGCATAAGCACCCAAAGTGCCGGTCTTAGCCCTGCGGCCTATGGCAAATTCAGCCGGAAGACCGACTCTGCTGAATATCACCACAAAGAACAAATATATAAGCAAAAACGCTCCACCGCCGTTTGAGCCCATTTTATTAGGGAATCCCCAAACATTTGCCATACCTACCGCAGAGCCAACAGAGGCAAGAATAAATCCCCAGCGGCTTGCAAAGCTTCTCTCATGTATTTTCTTTTCCATTTTCTTTTCCCCCAAAATCTGAATATACTATGTTATTCAAATATTTCATTTAAACCGTAAAAGTGTCAAGGCTAATTATAGCACAATTTTTTGGGATGTAAAGCTTTATTTGTTTAAATCGAAAGATTATTTTTATAAAGTTTATTTTGGATGATAAAAATAAGGCTGCTGCAAACATTAATTTAAGCAGCTTATATTGGAAAAAGAGATTAATGGGAAATTTTTTTAATAGTAAATTACAGTAGGAAGAAAATGTAAAAGCCCTTTGAAGCACACAACCTTATCTGAGAAACTTTTTGACCTTCTCTTAAACTCACCTGCCACCCTGTTTCATTAAAAAGGCAATAGAGACAGCATTAGAGCCGCGATTAAACGCGGCTCTAATACTTAGAATAAATCAGATTTTAATAAGCTCATAGTCCTTTGTTCCAAGACCTATATTTTCTGCGTGATCAAGACAATCCATCCAGCATGTATTAGGATGAATTCTGTGGAAATGGTCCATATCCAAGTGATTTCCTTCGTCAGAAGCTGTGTTCTTTATTATTGGCTGTGCATTAACAGCGTCAACACAGGCCATATCCAGTGCAACGGGATCGAAGGAAGCAAACATACCCACATTGGGGACTATTGCAGCATCGTTTTCGCTGTGGCAATCACAGTTTGGCGAAACGTCAATAACAAGCGAAATGTGGAAATTCGGTCTGCCGTCAACAACGGCTTTGCTGTATTCGGCAATTTTTCTGTTCAGAATCTGTTCACTCTCACTGTTTTTATTATGTATTGCATCTCTCTGGCAAATAGCAATGCAGCGTCCGCAGCCAACGCACTTATCAGCGTCGATTGTTGCTTTTCCATTATTTATATACGGAGCTCCATGGGCGCATATCTTTGTGCACATACCACAGCCAACGCACTTATTAATGTTAACCTCAGGCTTACCTGAATTATGCTGTTCCATTTTGCCGGCCCTTGAACCGCTGCCCATACCTAAGTTCTTCAGCGCACCGCCAAATCCTGTACTTTCATGGCCTTTAAAATGGGTTAAAGAGATAATTATATCGGCATCCATTATGGCGCTGCCGATTTTGGCCTCTTTTACATATTCTCCGCCTCTAACCGGTACATATGTTTCATCAAGTCCCTTAATCCCGTCGGCTATTATAACCTGACAGCCGGTAGACAGAGGTGAGAAACCGTTTATAGCCGCTGTTTCCAGATGGTCAAGACCGTTTTTTCGCCCGCCTACATAAAGAGTATTGCAATCTGTGAGAAACGGTTTACCGCCCCGCTCTTTTATGAAATCTGCAACGGTCTTTGCCCAGTTAGGTCTCAGAAAAGCTAAATTTCCCGGTTCACCGAAATGCATTTTGATTGCAACGAATTTCTTGTCAAAATCAATATCACCCATACCGGCAGTTTTCATAAGCCGTGTAAGCTTCTGCTGTAAATTTTCACGGAAGCTTGCTCTGAAATCAGAATAATAAACTTTAGAGGCCATAATAACTCTCCTTAATCTAATAGTTTGAATTGATTTTAGCACAAAGGCGTTTTATATTCCATATGTATTTTCAACAATTCAAAACAAAATCATATTGCAATCATTCTTCCGCCGGTATGATTATAAATACGATGAGATATTGAAATAACTGTTCTGTCATTTGAAACATTAGCTAAGGCATTCAGAACAGACCGTTCCGTTTCAGCGTCAAGATTGGCTGTAATTTCATCCAGCAGCAGAATTTTAGGTTCGGCAGCAACGGCCCTTGCTATTGAAAGGAGCTGCCACTGTCCCTGAGATAAAAGTGCGGGAGTACATTCTGTTTCATATCCATGTTCCATATTACAGATTGTCTCATGAAGTCCCGTTAGTTTTGCCGCAGACTGCACCATTTCATCTGAAATTGAATTATCATACAAAGTAATCTGGTCTTTAATTGTACCCGGTATCATATGAAAAGTCTGGTCTACATAGCCGAAAATCTTTCGTTTGTCCGAGTCAGATATTCGGTAAGCGTTCTGTCCGTTTATAAGCACTTGGCCTGACTGTGGTTTATAAAGTCCCAGCAGCAACTTGAAAATTGTACTTTTACCCGCTCCCGTTCGTCCTGACAGGGTGATCTGTTCTCCAGACTCAACGCAGAAATTCACATTATTCAAAACGGTGTTTTCATCATAGCCAAATGTTACATTTCTAAGCTCCACACAATGCGAATTTAAATTCTCTGCATCATTACTTTCTGTTTTCCAACGTTCAGGCAGGGAAAGAAAATCATTGATTCTTTTTACACCTGCAACTGCGGACTGAATGGTTTGAATTTCCATTCCAAGACTTTCAAGGGGTGAAAATACCTGAGCAATGTAGTTAATTATTGCAACAGCTGTACCGGCAGACATTCCGAAAAATGTGAGAATTTTTGGATCTCCCGATGCAGAAAGAAGCATAACAACTGCAACAACGATGGTATTAAGTACCAGAATAACAGGCGAATAAATTGAATCGTAGAAATTGGTTTTTTCAATCGCCTGATAGCTCTGCCTGATATAATCGTCATAGCGTTGTTCCATATACCGTTCTTTTCCAAGTGAGTGAATGGTACGAATACAGCGCAGAGACTCAGGTACATGATTTGTGGCTCCGCTGACAGCCGTACGGTTTGCAAGCTGTGCGGCCAGCATCTTTTTTTGTACTGACCTTGTAAAGATAAAAACAAAGGGAAGCAGAAACATCAGCATCAATGCAAGGCCTTTCGTCTTTACCCATATAATAATCAAAATGCTTATCATTTTGCAGGCATCTGCAAACATACTTATAATGCCTGATGTGAACAGCGTTTCTACTGTATTTACATCACCCACAAACCTCGCTGCTACCGTGCCGGGCTCCTGCTGATTCAGGCTGTCAGCACTGAGACGGGTTATTTTTTTAGAAAGACTGCTGCGCAGGGCATGGGTTATTTTCTGTCCAAACACTATCAAAAGTGATTCTCTCGAAGATTCAAGAATACCGGAAAGCGCAATTAAAATAAAGTAAGCAGCCATAAGCGGAAATTGCAGAAAAGTGCCGGAAGTCAATTTATCAATAATTATTCCAAGAACCAAAGGCGGGATCAGCGATGCCACCACAGCACCCAGTACAGTCAGAACAACACCGGCAGAAAGCCAGCGGAAATGTAATGCTGTATCAAAAATAATATGCAGTACATGATTTTTATTTTTCATCAGGATTTTCTCCTTCCTGTGCGTGATAAAGTTCTGCATACTGGGGTACTTGCGCCATCAAGCTTTCATGAGTTCCGGTTATTGTCTTTCCCTGATCCATCCAGATAATTTTCTGCAGCTGGGGAAACAGATACAGGCGGTGAGAAATCAGAAGGACAATACTGTCTTTTGCCAATTCCTTCAAATTAGAAAATACTTTTTTCTCTGTATCTTTGTCCAAGGCGGAAAAAGGGTCATCCAAAATCAGAATCGGCCTTTTGTGGCACAATGTTCGGGCCAAGGCCAGCCGCTGAGCCTGACCGCCGGACAGTTTAACGCCGCCGTTTCCGACCACTGTATCCACACCATTGCTCATTTTTAAAACTTCCTGATCCATACATACGGATTGAAGATACGCTGTAACGTCTTCATTGTCTCCCATAAGAACATTGTTTTTGATACTGTCATTTAATAGCTCCGGATCATGCCCAAGATAACCTACAATACTGTTACATAGTGTGGACGGCATATCTGAAAACTCCTTGTTTCCGAATTTAATAGAACCGGAGTAGGGATATTCAAGGAGAAATGCTTTTCCCAGTGTGGATTTGCCGCAGGCAACAGGTCCTGTAATACCTATGATTTGGCCCCGTTCTGCAGAAAAAGACAGATTTTCAAAAATCGGATCTGCTGATGGGTACGAAAAGCTTAAATTACTTACAGTAAGGGTGTCTGCCCCGTTCAATACAGCCTGTTCAGAATATTTTTCCTGCGTCATAAATGGTTTTATCCGCTTCCATGACACCTGCGCTTTTTGGACAGAATTAAAAAGCTTAGCTGCTTTGGATGATTTGACCGACAGCTTTGTATAGCATGATAAAAATGTAGTAAATGAAGCTATATCCCAGCTGCTCCAACCGTCTCCCAGTACATTTTTTGAGCCGAAATACAGAATAAATAATACACTTATCATACATATTACATTGTATAACGGCGGCATTGCAGACGTCCACACATTGGCTTTTACTGCTGATCTTTCGTAATCGGAAAGTCTGTTCTCATAGTTTTCATTGCGCTGAGTCTCGCAGCCGAAAATCCGGTAAGTAATGGCATTTGAAACTATGTCCAATGTGTCAGCATTAAGTTTGCCTGTCTGTTTTTTGTACTCGGCACCGGTGCGATGCACCAACACTTTCATTTTTTCAGCCAGAAAGTAAGAAATAGGGGGAAACAGCAAGCTAAGAAGCCCAAGACGCCAGTCATAATATAAAAGCATTCCGCAGTAGCAGACAAGAGCAACACCGGTATCGAAAACTTCTGTTGTAAATTTTCTCATGCCTTCTGCGCAGTCATCCACATCGGAGATTGCTTTTGTCATTACATTGCCTATCCCTTCCTGCTCCAGTTCCACCTTGCTTTTCTGCAGCAGATTATGGTATAGAACCTTCTTCATTCTGCGATTGACATTGTTTGCAAAACGACGAACATAAAACCTCTTAACATATCGGGCAATCTGAACAATGCAAACAATTACCACATACGAAACCGCAAGATACAGCATTGCCCTAAAGGTAGAATGTCCGGAGAGGATTTCCACAAGACAGCCTGCCAGCTTTCCTTCAAACCAGGGGTTTGCCAATAATCCGAAGTTGTAGATAAGGCCTGAAATGGTAACTGCAAGTAATACACTCCATTCAGCACGGAAATAGCTGAGTATAGAGTCAGAACGAAACTCTTTTTTATTCATTGAAATTCTCCCTGATTTTTGTTTCTATAAGTGCTGAAACATCCGGAAATCCGGCTCGGCTTTGTTTCTTGGAGCGCAGATACAGTTTATCCAGCGTTTTGCAAAATGATGTTTTTTCCTGCTCCGGCAGTTCCGATAAAAGCCACTCATAAAATACAGTTTCTATTGATTGTTTAGACATTTTCAGCATATCAGCTTTTTCTGTTGCATAAATAAACTGACTTCGTCTGTCTTTAGGATTGGGTTTGCGACGTAAATATCCTTTTTTCTCCAGTCGTGCAGCACGGCGGGCGGCTGCCCCTTTGTCTATTTTCAAGGCTTCTCTCACATCTGCCTGAGTAATTCCGGGGTGATGACGAACAAGATGAATAAAATCAAATTCTGCAGTGCCTATCCCTTCCTCTTTCATGGACTGAACAGTAAACTTATTGACTTCACGTGCAATCTTTGTTATTTCCCTTTTCGTTTGATCCATATCTGCCTCTCCTTTTGAATATAGATGTAATTACATCCATTTAGATGATACTACATCCAGTTTCATCTGTCAACGGTCTCCCCTCTAAATTGGGGCAAACATCGGTTTACGGCAAATATATATGTTAAAACATTTTTCTTCGCATTATTTTCCATATTTATTACATTCTAAATTCAAAAAAGTATAAATTCTACAAGTCTTATTTTAGTTTTGTTACATAAATTCTCATAAATTTATTCTTCTGCTTAAAAATCGAATATTTTAAAAATGGGCAACCTCATTAAGAGATTGCCCATGCGTAAATTTTTGTTTTCCGGCTGCAAAAAACTCAGGATAGAGCCTCCTGTTTCTCTGCAATTTTTAAAAATACATAACCCGCTCCAAAGAATACTGCCAGACAAGCAACTGCTGTATTAATTGTTCCGTTATTCAACTTAACAACTGCAATCACTGCTGAACCTAAAAATGATGCGCCTTTTGAAAAAACATCATATATACCAAAATACTCTCCTGAATTCTCTGAGGGAATAATTTTAGAATAATAGGAACGAGACAAGGACTGTATGGAGCCCTGGAAGCACCCTACTCCAAAGGCCAATACAGCAAACTCCAACAGTGAATTCAACACTAAGGCATATAAGCAGAGGAAAAAGTAACCTATAATACAAACACCAATCAACGTAGTTGATTTATACTTCTCAGACAATTTTGCAAACACAAGTGAACCGCCAAACGCCACCACC
>JAHHRS010000062.1 GCA_020025675.1 Oscillospiraceae bacterium | reverse complement strand
ACTCGCTACCTCCACCTTGGCAAGGTGGCGCTCTACCAGATGAGCTACGCCCGCGCATACCCCGAAAAATCGGGGATGGTGCCTCCGGTCGGAATCGAACCAACGACACGCGGATTTTCAGTCCGCTGCTCTACCTACTGAGCTACAGAGGCTTATTGTGGTGGGAACAACTGGACTCGAACCAGTGACCCCCTGCTTGTAAGGCAGGTGCTCTAACCAGCTGAGCTATGCTCCCGCGCGACAGCTTGTTTATAATAACAGGGAAATCTCTGTTTGTCAATAACTTTTTCAAAAATTTTCTAATTAATTTTTTTGTCCTCCAAAATTGCACGCAAATCGGAGTTTTCGAAACTGTATACTGCATCGCAGAACTGGCATTTAACAGAAATAGGATTTCCCTCGGCTATAATCTCCTCAAGGTCTTTCCTGTCAATTACTGAAAGGGCCTGAGCTACACGATCTCTTGAACAATAGCAGCGATATAAAACAGGATACTCTTCCACAATATGGTGTTCAAAACCTTTTAAAACCTGAGAAAATACTTCCTCCACACCGTCCTCATCTAAAATAGTGGTGAGCTGGTCCATATAAAAAATATTTTCCTCAAGTTTTGAGATAATATCATCAGAGGCACCCGGCATAAGCTGTACTATAAATCCACCGGCGGCCTTGATGCTTCGGTCGGTATCAACCAGTACACCGAGAGCGCAGGCAGAGGGAATCTGCTCACTTTCCAGAAGGTAGGCGGTAATATCTTCGGCAATCTCACCGCTCACAAGTTCCGTGGAGCCTATATAAGGCTCCCTAAGGCCTATATCACGGCTGACAGTAAGCATTCCGTCATGTCCCACCGCAGCGCCTACATCGAGTTTCCCATCCTGCCTCAAAGGAAGGTCTACGCTTGGGTCTTCCACGTATCCGCGAACACATCCTTCAGCATCGGAAACCGCAACAATGCCGCCTATTGGTCCGCCGCCGTTTATTCTTATAGTAAGACTTGCATTTTCCTCTTTCATAGCATTGCCTAAAAGAGAGGCGGCGCAGAGTGTGCGACCTAAAGCTGCAGAAGCAGTAGGAGAGCATGAGTGAATGTCACATGCACGCTGAACCAAATCTTTTGCATTTATAACAGCCATTTTAATAAAACCGTCACCGGCTGTGGCACGAATGATTTTATCCATAACTTCGCCTTTCATAAAAATTATTTTTCTGAGCGACGGGCAGATATGAAAAGCCGTCCTGCATCACCCTGAGGACAGTTTGTTATCAGCCTAACTTCTTCAAAGCCTGAGTTTATTAATAAATCTCTCAAGGCTTCGGGTGAGTGGGCATATTCCATATGCTCCTCCTCGCTTCTGCGCCATAGCTCTCCCTCACGGGAAAATAAATCCATTCCGTAAAAAACAGCGTTTTCATCTTCCAAAAACTCTGCTCTCCAAAGACAGAGCAAATCTTCCTTTTCATCTACAAAGGCCTGTCCGTCTAACTCCCTGAGCCACTGCGGAAGACGGATGTCAAAAATGAAAAGGCCACCGGGACGAATAAAAAGAAATAAACGTTTGAAAACCTCTTTTAAATCCCGGAAAGGTATATAGTTTATGGCATCCAAGGAAGAGTAGCATGCGTCAACAGTACCGTAAAGGTCAAGCTCAGCGGCATCCTGACACAAAAGAAGAGGGGGGACCGGCATGCTGGCTGATTTTTCTCTCGCTTCCATCAGCATTTCAGAAGAACTGTCAACGGCAATAAGCTCATAACCTCGGCGACACATCTCTGATGTCAGAGTTCCTGTACCACAGCAGAGATCGAGGAGAAGGCGGAATTCACCGCCGCTGCGTTTGAATTCCGCCTCATAAAAGTCAGCAAACTGCTCATAGCATACATCACCGGTAAGAGAATCGTACCAACGGGCTAAAGATGCGTAACAGCTCACTTATTCATTCTCCTTTAAGCGCTGGAATACCACTTCATATCCGCCCTTACCATACTGGAGAGAACGATTAACACGGCTTATAGTGGCACTGGACGCTCCGGTTTCTGCCAAAATATCATTATATATCATTCCGTCGTTAAGGCAGGATGCAACCTGATAGCGCTGTTCCATAGCCATAAGCTCTGAGACTGTGCACAGATCATCGAAGAAATTCATGCACTCCTCCATAGTAGTGAGAGAAAGGATGGCTTTATATAGATTTTCGTTACGTGGCTTTTTAGGGAGCTTATTCATAGTTACCTCCTAATGTATATTACTATATTGCTGTAACGGGTATATGTTACATCACTACACAACAAATGTAAATAGCTAAAGTGTAAATTTATTTAAATTTATTTAATATTTTTGTTCTTATAAAATTTTACTTGATAAAATAAAATCCAACATATATAATGAGCATGAAAATATAAAAAGAAAGGAAATCGCTTGAACAATTCAGCGGGTTTATTGATATGAAGACTGTTTGGCTTGTGCTTATCATTGTCTTTATTATTGTTGAAGGGGCAGTACCTGGCCTTATTTCAATATGGTTTGCTTTCGGTGCTCTTGCCGCTCTGATTGGCACTCTGGTGGGAGCTCCTGTATGGCTTCAGACTGTATGGTTCTTTGCCGTTTCCATTGCAGCGCTGGCTCTTACACGCCCTCTGGCTAAAAAGTATTTAAATTCCAAGGTTCAGCCCACAAATGCCGATATGATGATAGGTAAAGAGTGCATTGTTACCGAGAAAATAGATAACATCATGGGCACAGGCGCTGCAAGTGTAGAAGGCAGAGAATGGACTGCACGTATGGAAGATGATGATATGCGTGCTGAAATCGGGGATAGGGTTACTGTTTTAAGAATTGAAGGCGTTAAAATTATTGTTATACCGGCAAAATAATTATTAATAAAAAAGGAGATTAGAGATTATGGGAAGTATTATTGCAGGAATTATCCTGGTGTTGCTGATAGTAGTTATACTTGTCAGGAATATCCGCGTAGTCCAGCAGGCAAAGGCTTTCGTTATTGAACGCCTTGGTGTTTACAAGACCACATGGAATGTGGGTCTTCACTTCAAGATGCCCCTCATTGAAAAGGTGGCAAAGGTTGTCAGCCTGAAGGAACAGGTTGCAGACTTTCCTCCTCAGCCCGTTATCACAAAAGATAACGTTACCATGCAGATAGACACTGTTATCTACTTCCAGATAACCGACCCCAAAATGTACACCTACGGTATAGAGCAGCCTATGGTAGCTATTGAAAATCTGGCAGCCACTACTCTGCGTAATATCATCGGTGATTTGGAACTGGACCAGTGCCTTACAAGCCGTGACATTATAAACACCAAGATGCGCTCCATTTTGGACGTTGCCACTGACCCCTGGGGCATTAAGGTGAACAGAGTTGAGCTTAAGAACATTCTGCCTCCGAAAGAAATTCAGAACGCTATGGAGAAGCAGATGAAGGCAGAGCGTGAGCGCCGTGAAGCCATCCTCCGTGCAGAGGGTGAAAAACGGGCCGCAATTCTTGAAGCCGAAGGTGAAAAAGAATCTGCTATCCTCCGTGCTGACGCTAAAAAACAGGAGCAGATACTGGAAGCTGAAGGTAGGGCAGAGGCTATTCTTAAAGTCCAGACAGCTACCGCTGAAGGTATTAAACTTATTAATGAGTCTGTCCCCAGTGATGGAGTTATCAAAATTAAGGCTCTCGAGGCGTTTTCCGCCGCTGCTAACGGCAGAGCTACAAAGATAATTATACCCAGTGAGATTCAGGGCCTTGCAGGTCTTGCACAGGGACTTGTTGAGTCTGTCACAAGCGTTAAAGAAGAAAACTGATTTAATTAAAAACAGGCGGTATTTTACCGCCTGTTTTTTATAGAAGGGTTTCATATGAACACAATAAACGAATTTCTCAAAAGGCACGGAATGCTGCCTGAAGATATTTGTCCGTCAAATGAAGCGGAAAAGATGGCAGAGGAAATGCGCCGCGGTCTTAGGGGGGAAGAATGCTCTCTTCCTATGATACCTACTTTTTTGAAAACTGCCGGAAAAATATGTGAGGGAAGCGCCGCAGTTATAGATGCCGGAGGGACTAATTTCAGAAGCGCTCTTGTAACTTTTACCGCAGAGGGGTACAGAGTTGAGCATTTAAGCAAAAAGAAAATGCCGGGAATAGAAAAACCGGTTAACTGGGATGAGTTTATTTCATTTACGGCAGACAGTATAATGCCGCTTATGGATATGACCGACTGCATTGGTTTCTGCTTTTCATACTCTGCTGATATTACCCCGGAAATAGACGGAAAAGTCCGTAACATTGATAAGGAAGTTGTGATAACCCATTCATCGGGAAAACTTGTTGGAAAGTCTTTAAATGATGAGCTGGAACGCAGAGGCGTATTCGGTAAGAAAATAGTTATATTGAACGATACGGCAGCGGTCATGCTCGGCGGAGTGTCAGTACTTGATAACGGTAATTATGACGGATTTATCGCTCAGGTTAGCGGAACAGGAACGAATACCTGCTGCTTAGTTCCGGCTAAAGAAATTATAAAGTTGGGACTTTCCGGAGATGAGGGTATGATAATAAATACGGAATCGGGCATGTATGACGGCATTCCCATGGGTGATTTTGATAAAATACTTGATAAGGACAGCCTTAATCCCGGTTACAAACATTTTGAAAAAATTACTGCCGGCGTCTATCTGGGGACTCTCTGCTCTCTAATGCTGTCTGCCGGCTGCGAAGAGGGACTTATAAGCAGGGAAAGTTTAGAAAAACTTATGGCTGTTCCCAAAATTGACGGAGCTGTAATTGACGCATGGTCTATGGGAGAGAGGCTTTCAGCACTCCCACAGGAAGACAGACTTTTTGCAGAGGAGATTTCAAAAGCACTGTTTAAGCGCTCGGCACGCTGTATGTGTACAAACATAGGCGCTCTTTTACTGCTGACGGAAAAAGGAAAAAATGCAGATAAACCGGTATGTGTTTGTGCCGAAGGCTCACTTGTGCAGAAAAGCCGTGTATATAGACCGGAGCTTGAGGCACTTATGAAAGAGCATATAGAAAATAAACTTGGGCTTCACGCAGTTTTAATGCCATTGGAGGAGAGCACAATGCCGGGGGCTGCTGCGGCAGCAATTATAAGTTAATGGTTAGATTATGTAAACCGCACTATAAAGAATTATGTTAACTTATCTCGAAATGAATTGGCAAAAAATAATACACAACCTAAAATTATGTAAACCTGAGCTAAGCTCAGGTTTATTTTTTATCTTTAGATTTGAATAAAAGAGAGACTATGAGGCCGAAAAAAACGGCGGCGCATATGCCGGCTGCGGAGGCAGTGAAACCTCCTGTAAATGCACCCAGCAGACCCTTTTCCGCAACTGCGGTTTTTACCCCTTTTGCCAGTAAGTTTCCAAAGCCCGTCAGAGGTACTGTTGCACCTGCTCCGGCAAATTCTACTATTGGTTCGTATACTCCGAGGGCTCCCAAGACTACACCTGCTACTACATAGCTTGTTAGAATTCTCGCGGGAGTGAGTTTGGTAAAATCAATTAAAACCTGACCTATAAGACAGAAAAGTCCGCCTACAACAAAAGCCTTTAAATATTCCAAAAACATTTCCACTTATACTCCCTCGCTTTCTATGGAAACAGCGTGGCATATTCCCGGGATACTCTCACCCTGCATAGAACTTACCGGGGACATTAGTGCTCCTGTTGCGGCAAAAAGAATTTTTTTCCAGATACCTTTTCCCATGGCACGGAGTATATGACCTGCTAACACTGAGGCGCTGCATCCGCAGCCTGAACCACCGGCCTGCACATCCTGTGTATTTAAATCATACATAAGCACACCACAGTCCATATACTCGGCACCTAATTTCACTCCGTCTTTTTTAAATAAATCCTGCACAATATCCCGACCGATAGCTCCTAAATCGCCGGTAAAAATAGCATCATAGTAATCCGGTGTTCTTCCGGTGTCGGCAAAATGAGTTTTAAGTGTCTCATATGCCGCAGGCGCCATAGCGGCCCCCATATTATTTACATCTTTAATGCCGGCATCAACTATGGCTCCCGTGGTAACATGAGTTACATGAGGACCGGTGCCGCTGCTTGATAAAATCAGAGCACCTGCTCCTGTAACTGTCCACTGGGAGCATGGACAGCGTTGACCGCCGTATTCAAGAGGCATACGAAACTGTCTTTCTGCCGCACAGAAATGCGAACCGGTCATGGCACAGCACCGGTCTGCAAAGCCGCCGTCAATTAGCATGGCGGACAGTGAAAGGCTTTCGGCCATTGTTGAACACGCTCCGTAAAGACCAAAGTAAGGAACTCCGCTGTCTTTCATTGCAAAAGTAGAGCTGATACACTGGGAAAGCAGATCCCCAGCTAAGACATAATTTAAGTCTGACGGAGGCAGCTTTGCCTTGTCACAGGCAATAGAAAAACATTTATTAAGCATTTTTGTTTCAGCTTTTTCCCAGGTTTCCGCACCGAACCGTGAATCCTCTGATACATAATCAAAACATGCTTTTAACGGCCCTTCGCTCTCCTTTTTCCCTACTACGGCGGCAGATGAGAGGATAACCGGCCTTGAGGGAAGATAAACAGTCTGGGCTCCCATTCGTTTTACCATATATAATACCTCTTTTATAAATAATATCATGTGTTTTTAAAATATCATGTGTATATAAGTTTCCCCAAATATATAAAAATAACCGTGGGCTATTAAACTCACGGTTATTTTTCACACATAAAATTATTTAAAAAGATTATGACAACCGAATTATGAAAATAAAATTATAGAAACAAAATTATGACAACTAAATTATACATACTATATTACGTAACATAAATTACGTTAACTAATTTTCGCCTGCGCCCAAACCATGACCGAACAGCGAAGCTTCTTATAGTCAGGATTTCCGAGTGAATGGTGTTATAAGGTTTGGTAAAATTTTAAATTTTCGGACACAGTATTTTCATCGCTTTCGTACCCACATCTTAAGGGCAAACATCCATGTTTATGGGCTAATGCCTTTGTAAAGCGGCCCCAACACATTTAAATACATGTTCATATAAGACGATTTTTTGCTCCTCGTGTATTTTACCGTCAATAATATTACTCTCACCGATAAACTACGGCAGACAATAAACAACTGTAAAATAAACTTAAAGTATCTATATGTTTACTGAAAACCATTACTTTATGCGCTCATATTGTTGACACAATAATTATAAGGTATTATAATTTAAATTGATAAAACAGCAAGGGAGTAATTGAGTGCAGAACATTAAAACAGACAGCCGGTGCCCATGGTATGAGAGAAAAATGCCATGGTGGAAACTTGCTATACTCGATTTTATACTTGCGGCCATAGTAATTGGGATTTTTACATTTTTTCATCTTTTACTGCCGAAAATTATTTTGGATATTAAAGGCATGCCGGAACCTATTTACAGGGTAAGTGTTCCGGAAACGCCCCTTCCTGAGTATGATACAGAGGAGGAGGGTTTGGAGTGGTCCGATAAATTTTCTTCCTTTTTCAGTCCCGAGATAGTGAGAAAAGAAAATCATTATTCAAGTCCTGACATTTCCGTTCAGATAACAGAACATAAAACAGACAAGGATTTAACTTATTTTGTGGCGGACATTTACATAGCGGATATTGAAAATTTTCAAACCTGCTTTGCAATAGAACATACTTCTGACAGACCGGAAAAAGTGGCAGAAGAAAACGGAGCCATTCTTGCCATGAACGGAGATTACTGTACAAATCAGACTGAGGGATTTTTAATAAGAAACGGACTTCTGTATATGACGGAGCAAACAAAATCAGATATTTGCGTTTTATACTACGATGGTGTAGTGGAAACATACGGCCCCAATGAGTATAAGGTTTCAGAACTTATGGAAAAAGAGCCCTATCAGGTATGGAAGTTCGGCCCTGAACTTTTGGATAAAAACGGCAATCCAAAGACAAGTTTTAACACAAGCGATGCCTTAATGCACAAGCATCCACGCAGCGGTTTTGGGTATTATGAGCCCGGACACTACTGCTTCGTAGTTGCAGACGGACGCCAGCCAGGATATTCTGACGGTATATCATTGGAAGATTTTTCAAAACTCTTTTCAGAACTTGGCTGTGTAAGGGCCTTTAATATGGATGGGGGAGCGTCTTCCAGCATGGTTTTTGAGAATGAAATCGTAAACAGCCCCAGCGGAGGCGGAAGATATATAAGCGATATGTTGATTATAAAGGAAAAAGAGCAAATAGAAACGCAGGGTAACTGAAATGAAATTTTTCAAATTTATTCTTCCTCATTTGGCAATAGCAATGCTTTTAGGACTTATAGTTCTTATGATACTGGATGGGCGAAATCCCCTTATGAATTTTTTGACAGGTTCTGCGGCTAAGACATATATGCTTATTATGTGTGTTATATGTATAACTGTTATTGCGGGGTATGTAAGAGAAAATAACAAATGATTTAAGATCTGCCCTGTAAAAAAAATCAGCTAACCAAGTCTGCATCGTATAATCAGGCAGACTTAGTCAATATGTATATAAATGAAATTATAAGTACTTAATATATAATAAATTTCGTTAAATATTTTTTGTT
>JAHHRS010000061.1 GCA_020025675.1 Oscillospiraceae bacterium | reverse complement strand
CATTAAAAAAGTACAGTCAAAAGTAAGACTGTATACCCGAACAGATATAAGTTAATATTTAAAGAAAAAGCATGTGAGTGTAGAGTTTATACCCACATGCTTTTTATTTATAAAAATAATTATGTGACTTTTGAATTTGCTTTACGCGTATATAGATGAACTCTATATAGGAGTAAAAGACAGTACCAAATTTATTTAATTACTACCTGAGAGAAACAGTTAAAATATCTGAACACAGTCTTAACAGCTCTACACTCCTGTTTTATTTCTTATAAAAAATAACCCCGCTTTTGTTTTCAAAAGCGGGGTTATCATTAATCCTAGATCAGAGCTGATTTAAAATCAGACCTGCTTGGGGGGATACTCAAGACCGATACGTTTGCACTGTCTTTCGGGATCCCAGAAGTAGTGCCAGGAAACAAAGTTCTTGATACGGGCAGTATCTGCAGGAGTCCAGGTAACGAGCTCGCCTTTCTTGTACAGATCGTCGATCTCTTCGTCAGTGTAACCAAAGGAGGTAAGAACGTCACGGTTGTGCTCACCGAAGCAAGGAGCGGAAGCAACAATCTGAGAAGGATTCTTCTTGAAGATGTTGGTGCAGCCAATACCCTTCATTCTACCGAAGCACTGGTCTTCCCACTCAACAATGTTCTCACGAGCAGCGTACTGAGGATCTTTCTCGATATCTTCAGGACCGTAAGCTCTCTGGCAGGGAATGTTTGCCTTGGTGAAGATTTCTTCCAGCTCGTCGCAGGTGTGCTCTTTGCAGAACTTGGCGCAGAGCTGATCTGCCTTCTGACCACGAGGATCCTGAATGGGGAAGCCGGTGCAGTTCTTGGGGATACCGGGAGTCTTACCGGGAGTACCCATACCGATGATAGGAAAGCCACGGGTAACAGGACCCTGACCGACAATAGCAATAAACATTGCGCCGCCGTCTTTGGTGTCGTAGAAGGAGAAGCAAGCAGCCTTATCGCTCTTGTTACCGGTACGGTAGGGAACAGGCTCACCCTTCTTGGGGTAACCCTTGTTGAACCATGTTGCGGGGTAATCGTCCAGCAGAGTAAACATATTATCATACATAGCAACGTCGCAGGAGTCGCCTTCGCCGGAGTGCTGAGCACCGATGTAACCGGCGAGAGAAACCATGCATACGTTGTATGCGGTCATGAAGTCGGAAATGTAGGGGTTAACCTTCAGGGGGCTGGATGTGGGGGACTCACCGTTCATGTACATGTAGCCACCCATAGCCTGACCGGAAACGTCATAGGAAGCCTTATCTCTGTAAGGTCCGAACTGGCCGTAGCCGGAGACGTGAACTATGGTAAGAGCCTTATTGTGCTCCCAGCAAACTTCATCGGTAATGCCACGCTTTGCATAGCTGCCGGGACGACCTGCTTCTATCCAAATATCAGCCCACTCAATGCACTTGAGGAAGATTTCTTTACCTTTCTTAGATGCAGAGTTAATGGTGATGGAGTACTCGTTTCTGTGGTTCTGAGCCCAGGACATAGTACCTCTTGTCTGGCAGGCAATTGTAGGAGCCTCAGCCTGAAGAACCTTTGCACCCATGTGGGCCATAAGGCATCCTGCGAAGGGGCCGGCGATGTTTGTACCGGAAATAAAGACCTTAACGCCTTTAAGTACACCGAATTCAGGATACTCATTAAATTTCTGAGTAAGCTTGTTGTAAATCTGTTTTACTTCCATTGGAACTTTCCTTTCATAATGTAGGTAAAATTATTATTATATTCCGCTTGGCAGAAAATGCTTACGGGATATAAAAACTTATTTTTTATGCCTGCTTTTCACCTTTAGCGTGAACGCTTGGGAGCATGAAGCAAACAACTATACCAATTGCGACACAAACGAGCTGTACAAGAGCAACAAAGTGAAGTGCGCTTGCTGCAGCAGCGGGAACTGCCATGGTAGCAGATTTGTTGGTCATACTGGTAACGAACATGGGGACAAATATTGCAACGCCAAAGGGAGAAGTCATATCTTTGAATACGTTGAATGTGCCGGATGCGGAAGAAGACTCGGAGGCTTCTACACCGGACATTGCCACCTTCATGAAGATAGTAACATTACCGCCAAGACCAAGGCCTACAAAGAACAGAGCGCTGCCCATGTGAAGAACACCGGATGTCTCATTGATAATCATCATGATACCGGAGCCGATTGCAACGAATACCAGTGCAATAGCAGCAACAATCTTTGGCTCTTTCTTATCTGCCATAGGTCCGAGAACGATGGTACCGATTGCCATACCGAGATACTCAATGGACATGGCAACACTTGCAACAGCAGCCTTATCTATAGCATAACCGAAGCGAATAATTTCTGTAAGGCAAGCAGTCATAAGTCCCTGAGTAAGGAACATAACAACAACGGGAAGAACGAAGTTCTTACGGGCCATGAACTTACCGCTCAGAATGGGGCTGGCTGCCTTTCTCTCAATAAAGAAGAGGGCAATAAGTCCAATAACGGATACGGCAATAGAGGCTAAAGTGCTGACAGCGCCCCAGCCGCTCTGCTGGCCGAAGGTGGGAACACATACAAGTGCACCGAACATGAGAAGAACGAAAACTGCACCTGCCCAGTCAAATCCCTTCATAGAACCCTTGGGGAGATTGGGGTTGTCTTTTACAAGGACACAGCAAATTGCAAAAGCAGCAACGCATATTGCAACGCAAATCCACATTATAATACGCCATGCATCGGGACCGCCGACAGCGTTCATTATGATGCCGCCAACTGTGGGTCCAAAGATAACCATACCACAGGAGAGAGCCATGTAAATGGTAAAGCCCTTACCAATTTTCTCAGGAGGGAACTCCATCATAATGTAAGCCATTATCACAGGAGGTATACCTGCTGCACCTACACCGGCGATAAAGCGGCATACTAAAAGTGCATTAACATTCTGAGGGCAAAGTGCCAAGCTGAGCTGACCTAATGTATAAACACCTAAAGTAGACAGAAGCATTTTTCTGCGACCGATTGCTCCGCCGAGTTTACCGAGGATAGGAGCAAGTGCAGCAGCTGCCAGAGAATATGCAAGAGTTATAAAGGTCAGAGATGCGTCTGCGTTCCAAGCAGTAGCAATTGCGGTAGGAACAGGTGCACCAAAGCCGCCGCAAAGGCTAAGCACGGCTGCGACCAGTGCGTAGGGTAGAAAGCCTTTCATGTATGATTTCTGCGTAGTATTTTCCATATTATAAACCTACTCTCTTTTATTTAGTTGTAATATCAGTTTTTTACCAGAGACGTATAAGATCAGATGTCTTTAAATACTATGTAAGACTGATCTTCTTCTCTCTTCTTGTTGCGATGGGTGTTGTAGTTTTCAAGATCGCTGGTCTCCACCGGAGAATAGATGAATGTGTTATCACCGGCCACAACTCGATCTACTATAAGCCACTTGCCGTCCCGCTTCTCCCAACGGTCAATGTCGCGGCAACGAGCTTCAACAGTATAGCTGCCTTTTTTACCCTTGCGGAACTTGCATGCAGCATACATATAGGTTTCGCTGGAAGCCTTATCTCCGTTAACCTTTATGAGAATATTAGTCATCATATGGTGAGTGGAGATCATATGGCGATGCTGTTCGAGCATAAGGTCAATGAATTGTCTTCCGGTTCCGGATGGAAATGTGGGACCGTAGTTAACATGGCTGTCTTCTGCAAAAACAGTGTAACCCAACTCGTTGTCAATACGGTCAAGGGCGCGACAGTATGTGTAAATCTGGTCGCGAATTTCTTCCTTGTCAATCAATTCCTGCAATTTCTTCTCATCGATCATAATCAATTTCCCTTTCTTTATTTAAATTTTAAAATTTAGAGCAAAAAAAGAACGAAATCAATAACCTTTTTTTATTGCATTCTCCAGCAAATCATGCCTTAGAATCTTTCCGCTTTCATTGCGGGGAATTTCGTCGATAAATTCAAAAGATTTAGGAATTTTATATGGGGGAAGATAATTAAGAGCAAATTTTATAAGCTCCTTTTCTGTAACGGGGCTCTTTGCCTCCACAATAGCGTGAATACGGCGTCCCCATTCACTGTCAGGTAAACCTACAATAACAGCGTCAATAACTTTATCGTGCTTTTTAAGCACGGTTTCTACTTCTGCTGCAAATATGTTTTCTCCGCCGCTGACAATCATATCGCTTCTGATGTCGGTAAAGTAAAGATAACCGTCATCATCAACATATCCCATATCGCCAACGCTTTTGAAGCCCTTATCATCTGCCTCTATATTAGGAATATTTTTATACACAACATGAGGACTGAATTCTCCCCAGCTCATAAAAATTTCGCCGACCTGACCGTTGGGAAGCTCATTTCCTTCCTCGTCCCGGATTGAAATGCTGCCATTGTCCATTTTACCAACGCTGCCCGGATGCTTGAGCCACTCATCACCTCTAATGCTTGTAAGTCCAACGCATTCTGTCATAGAGTAAATCTCATACAGATTTTCAGGTTCAATGATTTCAAGCCATTCTTTCTTCAAATCAGCTGAGCACATACCGCCGGTGTGGCATAGTGTCTTCACAGATGAGAAGTCTTCCTTCTTGAAATCAGGAACATGCAAAATCCTCTGCATAAGAGTAGGTACCATCTGAACGTACTCTATCTTATACTCCTTAATAAGCTTTACAATATTATCTGCTTTTAGATTTGCAGGCATTATAAGTGTATTACCACAGTAAAGCCCGTTAAAAGCAGCGGAATGGGGTGCACCATGGAACAAGGGGCCTGCTAACAGCTGACGCATTTCAAAGTCCATACCGGAATTATGAAACCAAGATTTAAGCCCTTCATCGCTCTGCCCGGCAGGTATATTCTGCTGGATGACCTTTGTTTTACCTGTTGTACCGCCTGAGCAGTTGGCTATATTGGGGATAGCCTCAATATCAGGAGGCATCTCATTAGAATAACCTTCTGACTGCTCTTTAATTTCAGTGCTGGTCATACATTCATAACCGGCAGGCTGATTACGGTTAGTAACAACAAGGGAAGGATCAATGCAATTACATATTTCCATCATGTTGCGCTTCGGGGTGCGGTTAGATATAGGTGCGTAGCAGGCGCCGGTCTTCCAGATACCAAAAGCCAAAGCAACATGGGTTATGGTATTTGTTAAGGCAACAATAACACTGCTGCCGGGACCTATGCCCTTGTCCATAAGGAACCAAGCAATACGGTTGGAGTATCTCTCAAGCTCACGCCATGTCATAACGCTTTCTTTATTTTCATTTGATACATAGATAAGAGCAGTTTCATCGGGTTTTACTGCAGCTATATTTGCTAACTGTTTACCGGGAGTAAACTTGCTGATCTCGTCGTGATTAAAAATATTAAAGTGCTCATATGTTTTTGACATGACACAAACCTTCTTACTTCTTTATTTTCAAATGCTGAGACTTATATGCTATACCCTTTAAGGGCACTAAATATCAGTCGATAAGGTTACTGGGTCTGTAACCACCGTCTACCTGCAGGCATTCAGCAGTAACGTAAGAACCAGCGCTGGAAGCAAGAAACATCATGGCATTTGCAATATCCTCAGGCTGACCGAAGCGCTTGAGAGGTATGGTATTGCCGATAGAGTCCTTAGCAAACTGAGGAAGATCACCGACAAGGTCAGTGTCAACAACGCCGGGAGCGATGCAGTTAACGCGGACACCCTTATCAGCATAACTATATGCCAAAGACTTGGTAAAGGATATTACAGCAGCTTTGGATGCAGGGTAGGGAATACCGGTTGGAGCACCGTAAACGCCGGCAACAGATGCGGTGTTTATAATGCAGCCCTTAGTGTCCTTAAGGTAAGGCAGAGCGTACTTGCTCATTAAGAACATTGCCTTCAGGTTAAGGTTGAAAACATCGTCCCACTCGGAAATCTTAAGCTTTGTAATCCAAGTGTGAGAATCTGTACCTGCATTGTTAATGAGAACATCGATGCGACCCCACTTCTGAATTACTTCCTCAAAGAGAGCTTTCATAGCTTTCCAGTCGCACTCACGGAGATCCATAGCTTTTGTAAAAACTTCGTAGTTAGGATTAATTGCCATGAGTTTCTCCATAGCGGCTTTACCGGTCTCCTCTTTGTGGCTGAGGAAGCAAACCTTTGCACCGCCTGCAAGGAAGCCCTTTACAGCTGCAAATCCGATACCACGGCTACCGCCGGTAACAATAACTACCTTGCCATTAAATTCATTCTCAAACATAATGATATTCCTTTCGACTTCATATTACATTAGTTTTCAGCTTTTATCGGGGTCTTCCCACAACCCCGATTACCCATGAAAATACAAATGCTTTACGATAATATTTTAACAGGCATTGAGACAAATCACTTGCTAAAATCTAGCGTTTTTATCAAAAATATTATGACAAAAAACGAAATATTTCTAAAAAACTGCATTTTCCTATCAAATGCACTGTATATAAAATTGAAAAAAGCTAACAAATAAGTGTGCAAAGGGCAGCTTATTTGTCAGCTTTAGCTTGTTGGTGTAACTTTACATAGTTTTTTGCCCTAAATAAAAAAGCAATTTATTTAATTTATAATGTAAAATTAACGAGAAATATATTATTTTTCATACCTAAGATTTTTTAGGCGCATTTACAATAGCAAATAAATCGGTTATATAGCAAAAACACATATTATACTTATCGCTGTTATCGCTTACACATTCTGTGCATATACCTTCCATAGCCTGATAAGCCACTTCTTTCATAAGTCCGCTTAGTTTTAAAATAGGCGGCTCGGACGGAACAGTAAATTTATCAATTTTAAAATAGGGATTTGCTATCAGATACAGATAAGCTCCGGTGTTAATTCTTGCCTCTGTTATTTTAAGAACCTGCCCCTCGTCTGGAGTAAATCGATAGACATGAAAACATCCCAGGCTGATAAGAGTATCAGGCTCCAGCCTATAATCAACACCATTAACCGTAATGGTTCCTGTTCCTGAAGTCACAAGTACAAATGTATTATCTTGATTATGGATATAGGAATTCGGCATGGATACTTTATATTTGTGCGCCTTCATACTGCGGGGAAGTACATTTTTTGTAAAATAGCTGTGTGTTTCACCAAAATTGGAAGTTTCTTTTACCGGCTCTGAATTTTTCTCTTTATTTGTCATTTCTGTTTCCTTCTCTGCGTCTCTTTCTGAATTCTCCGGGGGATATGCCGTTTATATCGCAGAAAGTTCTGCTGAATGTACGGTCTGAAATGAATCCGGATTCAATAGATATATCAAGAACAGGCATGTCGGTTGTTGTAAGGAGTGCTTCAGCATAACGAATTCTGAAAAGTGCAAGCACGTTTTTAAAATTGGTGTGAAGATATTCTTTAAACTGTTTACGCATAAGGCTGTCTGAGATGAAAAGCTCTTTGGACAGAGTGTTCACATCTATGTGTTCAGAGAGGTTTTCGTACAGATAGCTGATGGTTGATATAATAGACTCACTTATAATAAGCTTACGATATACACGCCCGTTTCTCTTGCTGTTAAGCATTTTGTTTCTGTAAGTCTGGGGCGTCATACCAGTCATTTTTTTGAAGTTTCTATAAAATGTAACATCAATATCAAAGCCTGATTTTGCAGAAATGTAGTCAAACGGCAGTCCGTAATAGAGAAAATACGAGGCAGCCATAACAAGGCGAAGCCTGATTATATACTGGCTGAAGTTCATGCCTGTCGTAACAAGAAGGGCATGGTTCACATCAGCGCCGTTTAATTTTCCAGAGATAGCCTTAGCCACTGACTCAGCGCTTATATCATCTGTGCTGTGGGTAGCAATATAGAGGCTTACTTTTCTTCCAAGGGGAAGATCCCGGAACTTATAATCGTCTTTGCACTTTCTGATTTCACGATTGTAGAAAAGCTCTATTTTTCTTAGGATGGAACTTCTGACAACAGCGGAATAGTTATTATTGTAGGAACACAGTCTGTTAAACTGCTCAAAATAGTTAATAATACGCTCTATATTTTCGCCGTTCGGTCCTATGACAGGCATACCGACAACTATTTCGGACTCGTAGTTCAAAGTAACCTGCTCAAAAACAAAGTAATTTAAGAGCTGATAGTCGTAGGCGCATACCCAAAGCTCAAGATTGCTGCCGAAATTCGGAACAATGGTGAGAACCTGAGAGCTCTGAATCCATGCTACGCAATTTTTCTCTACCGGAAGTTCTTCTCCGTTTACTATAAATGTTCCGCTCCCGTTTCTTACCAAAATAAAATAGCTGTCATATTCAAGAACCGGATACATCTGTTCTGAAACTACGAGCTTCTGTAAGGTGAGATATTTGTCTGTGCCGGTGAAAACATGCTCTCTGGGCTTTTCACACAGCATATTGCTCTGTCTCAAATTATTCCCTCCTGTTTAACTCCATATGGATAAAATGTTAAAGTTTAGCTTTAACAATAAAAAGTCTTACAAACATAAAATTTCATTTATATTTTATCATAGGTTAGCAAAAAGTCAATATCTGTCTTAACGTGCGTACAGTTCTTTTTGAAGTTAGCCTTTTATAAAAGCTACCTTGCAAACATTTTGTCTTAATATTATTTATAATATAAAAAACACATGATATTTAAAAAATCAAAGAAAACCTAGGTATACGGCCCAATCAGCATTGGAAAAAATTTTGATGGCCTTGCCGTTTATTATAGGGTTACCGAAACCGCAATGAAATATTAAGGCAAGTAGTTTTACGCAAACTGAGTGAGCACTGAGGGGCGTAAACTCATTTTCCTATACTCAGGACAGATTACTTTCAGCTTCTGAGCTTTTTTAATATTCTGTAATTTTAGTATTAATTTCCTTCCTGCAACATCAAACTACTCGTCCGAAATGTTCTTTATATTTAAGTCTGCTGGCAAAATAGAACACAAATCCTAAAGCAGACCAAATTAAAACCATTGTCCATTCCTGAGCTGAGAGATTTGACCCTACACCTGGTATAATATAGCTCAAAACCATAAAACCTGACAGTGTCATAGCAGTAATTCCTACACTTTTCCAATGTTTTATTTTGAACGGTCTTTCCAGCTCCGGCTCTTTTTTCCGCAAAATGAGGAAGGAAAGCGAGCTTATAAAATAAGCGATACAGCAGGCAAAACTGGATGCCTGTGAAATCCATAATAACATTTGCTTTCCGAAAAACGGAGCAATTATTGAAATACTGCCAATCAGAATAATTGCATTGGCAGGACTGCTGTATCGGGAATGCAGTTTTCCCAAACCGGCAGGTATCATATTGGCCCTTGCCATATAGAACATAGTTCGGCTGCCACCGATTAAAAATGAGTTCCATGATGTAACTACACCGCATATGCCGCCTATTATTATTAAATCCGCCATTGCTTTGCTGTTAAAAAGCTTCGCCATAGCGTCTGCCGCAACAAGACCTAAGCCCTGTGACGAATTAGCAATGCTGTTTTTATCCAAAGCAAAGCC
>JAHHRS010000060.1 GCA_020025675.1 Oscillospiraceae bacterium | reverse complement strand
TTACTAATACTATGCAAAATATTTAAGGGCATTTTAGTTTTAATTTTCAAGTATATAATCCGCAGCTTTAGCCGTTAATTATATTTATTTGGCTGATTTATTGTTTTATTTTTTAAATTTATTGTCCGTCTGAATATTTTAAATTTACCGTTTTTTGATATTATACCGTTATTTTGCTAACTAAATTTCTCAATTTCTTGCTCTTGATTTAAACATTTTTCTATGTTATGTTTATACTTAACCTGTAATTTATGAAAGAAGGCTTCAAGATGTATTATGAAGGCAACGAAAAAAAATGCAGCCTGAAGTTTGCAATGTGTGCAATCAGCGGTAAATGGAAGTGCTTTATAATCTGGTATTTAGGTGCCGCTCTCCCCGACACCTGCCGTTACGGAGAACTGAAGCGCAGTATTCCATGGAATATTTCCCACAAAATGTTTTCTCAGCAGTTACGAGAACTGGAAGACGACGGCATTGTTATCCGTCAGGAATTTGATGAAAAACCGCTGCGTGTTGAATACACTCTTACTGAGGCTGGAAAAATGCTTATGCCTGTAATTTTATATTTGAGAGACTGGGGAATGATTTTCGGAAAAGGCTTTAATCCTGATTTAATGCTGAACAAATCTCAGGGCCTTATTTCCGATGATATAATTTCCTACGGATATGAAAGCAAACAGCTGAACAAAAGCATAAAGATTGAATTTAAATATTAAAAAAAGCCCGGTATACTACCGGGCTTTGTGCGCACAAATGGCGAGTCGGCTCAGTCCGGCTCGCTATTTTCGTATTTATCTATACATTATAATATAAACATCATAATGCGATGCATGCTTTTCCCTCACAGAGCCGAAAGCAAGATGCCTCCGGCTCCGGTCGGGAAATATTAAGGAGCGTAGGTGTATAATCTATTACGCTTTAAGTAATGCAGCTTTTTAGCCTATTACTTGATTTCAAAAACTTCCTCTCCGCCCATGTTGGTGGTAACACTTCCGAGGAAGGTTCCGCCATGAGCAGCGGTAGTCTTGAACTCTTCTCCTGCGAAGCAGGCCTTGAAGCCCTCTTCATCCTTGTACCAGAACTCAACAACACCTGCTACGGGCAGTTCGGAGTAGGGTACACGCTTACCGTCTACAAAGCGGTCAATTACAAGGTTCTGTGCGTAGCCCACATAACCGGGCATTTTACGAACCAGCTCGGAGTGAAGTCCCCACCACTCGTGCTGGAACTGAGCCATGGTTACGCCCTCTTTCAGGCCAAGGAAGGACATACGCTTAATAAGCTTCTGTCCCTTCAGCTCTTCGGGAACAACGGTGTCAAACTTCTTGGCGCAAACCAGAACTTTGTTTCCGGTAGCAAAAGCCTTCAGGCTCTCGGCAATCTGGTCTGCCACGGAAGCAACGCCCTGCTCCATTTCATACATGTCGTCAAATACACGCTCGGTGTATCCGTCCACCTCAACAGGACCACGTCCCAGAGGATGATCCTGATTATGGTCGGTAATAATGGTGTGGTTTAGCTCTTTGAGGTTTGCAGTCTTCATTTCAATAGCTGCGTGCTCGTGCCACTTTGCACTAAACTCTTCCATGCTCAAATCTTCGTTCTTGTTCAGTAATTCAAATCTGCTGATCATATTTTTTCCTCCTGTATTATTTTTTTATTTATTACTGCAAAGGGTCAAATGCTGTTACCTGCATCAAAGCCTTCGCGGATATTCTTGTAACCGTTCTTAGCGGTGCTTGCATCGCCAACGGAAACCACCTTGCAGCCGCAGTCTGCCAGCTCTGCTGCCAGAGTGTTGTTGGATCTGACGCCCATAGCGTTAACAAGCATATCAATGCGCTTGAATTCAATGGGTTCGCCGTACTCTTCTGCGTATACGGTGCCTTCACCTACTTTGGTCAGCTTGGTATTGGTGTAAACCTTAATGCCGTACTTCTTAATATCCTCGAAGAGGCAGGCCTTAGGCTGTGCAACGGCGTCGGTGATGATTTCGGGAGCCATCTCGATAATAGTAACATTGCAGCCCTGGTTTGCAAGGAACACAGCAGTCTCAGCGCCGGTCATACCGCCGCCTGCCACAACAACGTTCTTGCCGTAAGCAGTCCTGCCACGGAGAACTTCAACGGCGGTCTTTACAAACTCTCTGTTGTCAAGACCGGGGATAGGCAGGAACATAGGATTGCTGCCGGTTGCAACAATAACTGCATCGGGCTTTTCGTTTTCAACAATCTCCTTGGTGAGAGGAGTGTTCAGGCGAACCTCAACACCGTACTCCTTTATAAAACGTCTGTAAGTTACGATTATGGAAGCGTAGTCGGTCTTTCCGGGAGGTGTCATAGCAGCCAGCCACTGCCCGCCCAGCTCATCGGAGGATTCAAAGATTGTTACCTTATGGCCTCTCTCGGCAGCACCCTGCATAGCGGAAAGTCCTGCAACACCGGCACCTGCAATAAATACCTTCTTGGGATTTTCAACCTTGGAAAGATCGTAAACGGTCTCACGGCAGGTATGGGGGTTGGCAATGCAGCTGATCCTGTTTCGTGCGGCAGTTTCACCGGTGCATCCCTGATCGCAGCCGATGCAATGGATAATCTCATCAATTTTGCCTGCCTTTGCCTTGTTGGGCAGCTCAGGGTCGGCCAGAGAAGCTCTTGCCATAACTATGAAGTCAGCCTTATTGTCTCTGAGCATGGACTCACTCATGTAAACGTCATTGTAGCGGCCCACAGCGATGGTGGGAATACTTACGGCAGCTTTTATGGCAGCTGCGTTTTCTGAATATCTCATGCTGGCAATAAATCCGGGAGGAATTATTGTCTGCTTAGATGACATCATGCCCTGAGTGCAGTGGAGAGCATCAATGCCCGCTTCCTCAAGCATTTTCGCCATAACAGTTGCTTCCGGAATTTCAATGCCGCCGTCCACATAGTCACAGGTATTAAACCTGAAGATTACAGGGAAATCTTCGCCCACAGCGGCTCTGACAGCGGCAACGACTTCCAGAGGGAAGCGCATACGGTTGTTTAGAGTGCCGCCGTACTCGTCGGTACGCTTATTTGCAAAGGGAGACATAAACTGGTTTATAAGGTAGCCGTGGGCTCCGTGTATTTCAACACAGTCAAATCCACACTCCTTGACTCTGCGTGCGCACTGACCGAAAGCCTCCACCAGCTGGTGAATTTCTTCCACAGTAAGAGCTTTAGGTACATAAGGAAGTGCAGGCTCCTTGAGTGCGGATGGAGCTACGGGATAGGTGCTGTAAGCGTGCAGGTATCTTTCTCTGCCTGCGTGGTATATCTGTGCACCCATAAGTCCGCCGGCTGCGTGAACTCTTCTTACAGCCTCAGCCCAGCCGGGAATCTGCTCGTCATTCCACAGTGAACCGACAACATTGTCGCTGCCTGCGTCTACGGTAACGCCCAGGTCTTCGGTAAATATAAGACCCCAGCCGCCCTTTGCCTTAGCTTCCAGATATGCGTAAACCTGCTCGTTGGGGGTTCCGTCAGGATTACCCATGTGGGATGACATTGCGCTTACCACAAGTCTGTTTTTAATAGTAAGATTGCCTATTTTGCCGGGTTCAAAAACCTTCTTTAACTGCATATCTGTTTTTTCCTCCATACTACTTTAAATTTTGCATAATAATTTTTGTGTGCTCGCCCTTAATAAGTTATTACTCATTTTTTATATTGTTTTTTGCCGATACATTTATTGTTAATTTATTGTCGCATACTTTTTCTAAATTTGCAACTACGCACTGTTAAGTAACCACTAACAAAAAAGTGCGATATTGCATTTCGGAAAAAGAATGTTAAAATCTAAACAGTTACATTTATTGTTGATGTGTGCCGCTTTTCAAATGAGTCAGCAAAAGAAAGGTATGAATATAAGCACAATATAAAATGCAAAACACAATGGCAAACGCTATGTAATATGGTTATGCTCTGTGTAAAGACTTTCCGTTACTGCATGATTAAGTTTATCCACCCTCAGCCGGTAGAATTAACGTGATAAATAATGCGGATTGATGTACCTGAAAAGTCCCTATGTAAGGTTGTATGTATACAATCTTCCGGGCTTTTTAAGCAGCCTAATAGTATTGCACCGGTTGCTTCTGCTCAGTCACCATCAGTTGACGGTATGTCATGGAGCAAAGGCATATTGACATTGCGCAGTTTGCAGCACCCCCCCCTTATATTCTCATATCTTCTTTATGCTCAAATTCAAACCACATTATTATTCGGAGATTTGGAGGCTTAAAAATGTCAAGATTTGATAATAAAATTGTTTTGATTACCGGAGCTGCCAATGGCTTGGGAAGAGGCATGGCCGAGCAGTATCTCAAAGAGGGTGCTAAGGTTGCGCTGTTGGACATTGAGGCTGACACTATGGAGCAAGTCTTTGGTGGAAATCCAAATGCCTACTGCCTTTACTGCGACGTAAGAGATTACGATCAGGTTCAAGAAAGTGTTAAAAAAGTAATTGAGCACTACGGACATATTGACATACTTATGAACAATGCCGGTATCGTTCACCGCCAGAGTTTCCTCGAGTGTTCTAAAGAGGGATGGCGTGACGTAATGGCCACTAATCTGGACGGCTGCTTCTATGTGGGTCAGGCTGTTGCCAGAACAATGGTTGAGCAAGGTATCAAAGGGAATATTGTCATCACCGGTTCAAACAGCTCCAGAAAGACCTACACCAATATCACTCCCTATGGCCCCTCCAAGGCAGGAGTCAAGATGCTCACTCAGGTAATGGCTCTTGAGCTTGCAAAGTACGGTATCCATGTGAACTCCGTGGCTCCCGGCACAACCAAAACCCGTATCGCCGCCGGAACCATGAACGACCCTGTCAGAAGTGCCAATTTTCTCCAGAAAATGCCTTTTGGCCGATACGGAGAAATAGAAGAAATGGTTAACGTTGCCCTGTTCCTTGCTTCCGACCAAGCTTCCTTCATTACAGGTGAAACTATTTACGAAGAAGGCGGCTTCTGTCTGCCTTAAAAAGCTATTCCAAAAGATTCAGAAAAGTTAATAAGTTAAATAGAAAAAAGAGGTTTTATTAATATGGGCGTTATTATTGCATTTGCTTTGATGGTTGTGCTGGTGTGGAAAAAAGTACCACTTGCACTTTCCGGTGTTATTGCCACCGTTGTTATGTGTCTGCTGTCCGGCCTGCCTTTGCTGGACACCATGAAGGGCGAGTTTATGGTTGGCGTTGCCTCCTTCATCTCTTCCTGGTTTTTGCTCTTCCTTGTCTGCGCCATATACGCTTCCGCAATGGATTCCTCCGGTGCTGCCTATTCCATAGGTAAATGGGTTTCTACAAAAGTAGGTGCAAAGTTTGCAATCTGGGGTGTCAGCCTTGCAGCTTTCATCCTTACCTACGGCGGTATCTCCTGCTTCGTTATTGTGTTTGCAATGTACCCGATAGCATTGGTTGTGTTTAAAGAAGCAAACATATCCAGAAGACTTATCCCCGCTGCCATCGGTGCAGGAGCCTTTCTTTCCCCAAACACTCTTATCGGTTCCCCCGCAGTCTGCAACCTTATCCCTATGGAAGCTCTCGGCACCACTCCCATGGCCGCACCTCTGGTCAGCGTTCTGGGAAGTATTGTAATGTATGTCACTGCTAACATATACCTTGTCTGCGTTGTAAAGAGAGATCAGAATAAGGGCGTAGGATTTATCGTTACCGAAAAAGTGGAAAAGACATTGAGGGAAAATGAGAGCAGAGAAACTGTTAACCCTCTGCTGGCTTCTCTTCCCCTTATCATTATCATTGTGACTCTGAATGTTTTTAAATGGGATGTTCTGATTGCTGTTGTCTGCGGAATTGTTGCAACATACATTCTTTTCTGGAACCGTATTGAAAACAAATTACAGCCCCTGCTTCTGGGTACTCAGAGCGGTATTAACTCTGTTATGACCGTCAGCCCTGCTGTTGGTCTGGGCAGCGTTGCAAAGATCACCCCCTTCTTCACCTCTGTTATCAGCATGGTAACAAACCTTCAGGGATCTCCTCTGGTATCCTGGGCTTTGGCATCCGGTCTGCTGTCCTTCATGTGCTCCTCCGGTTCCGGTGCAGAGGCTATACTCAATAATCTTCTGGCTCCAACTTATCTGGAAATGGGCTGCAACCCCGAAATTCTGCACCGTATCACCACCTTTGCCATTCTGGCAGCTGGTAATACTCCTTGGAACGGCACCATGTGCCTTACTATGTCCGCCTGCGATCTGGACCACAAGTCCGCATATCCTCAGCTTATACTGACTACCGGCGTAGGTTGGCTCTTCGGCACTGTTCTTTGCGTTGTCATGGGTATTATTCTTTACTAAAAACGGTATTGCAATATGCTCTAAAGCAATGTAAACAAAATTAACAGGTTAGGTTTGTTCCAACAGCACAAAAATCACCCCCACGTAGGGTAATATAAATAATTAAGCGGAGTGGCGCAGCGTAAGCAGTGCCACTCCGGTTTTATACTGTATTCTCTTATGTAGTTAATATCCTGCAAATGGGGGTTATCTACTGTTCCTTTATAATGGACATGCTGAAAATCTTTCCATCGCTTTTCTATTATATAATATACTGATTTACACTTACAGTTCTCATAAATACATTGGTATGTGCTTGTGAAAGAACTTCTTTTTAAATATGTTTACATATATTCTACCATATTTTAAAATTTTGTGGTACAATGGTTTGAAAAAAAATTTGGGAGAATTATATATGCTAACAGTAAACGACCTTTCAATGCAGTTTGGCTCAGACATTCTGTTTCAGAGAGTAGATTTGCAGTTTACCGCCGGTAACTGCTACGGTATTATCGGCGCAAACGGTGCCGGTAAATCTACCTTTATAAAAATCCTCTCCGGTGAGTTGGAGCCTACCTCCGGTTCAGTCACCTTGGAAGCAAAGCGGCGCATGTCCGTACTAAAGCAGAACCAGAGTCTTTACGATGAATACAGCGTTCTTGACACCGTTATAATGGGCAATGAACGTCTTTATGAGTGCGGCAAAGAAAAAGACGCCATATATGATAAGGAAGATTTTACCGATGAAGACGGTATAAAGGCTGCAGAACTTGAAGAAGAATTTGCTGAGCTTGGCGGCTGGGAAGCCGAAAGCGATGCAGGACGTATTCTTCAGGGTCTGGGAGTTGATGTGGCTTTCCACCAGAGTTTAATGGCAGATATGGACGCAAGACTTAAAGTTAAAGTTCTGCTTGCTCAGGCCCTTTTTGGTAACCCCGATGTTATTCTGCTGGACGAGCCTACAAATAACCTTGACCTTGCAAGTGTTGTGTGGCTTGAGAACTTCCTCATGGACTACGAAGGTACCGTCCTTGTAGTCAGCCATGACCGTTATTTTTTAAATAACATCTGTACACACATTGTGGATATAGACTACGGCAAAATTAAAATGTATGTGGGTAACTACGACTTCTGGTATGAGTCAAGCCAGCTTATGCAAAAGCTCCTTAAAGACCAGAACAAAAAGGCTGAACAGAAGATTCAGGAGCTGCAGGGATTTATCGCCCGCTTCTCTGCAAATAAATCGAAATCCCGACAGGCTACATCCAGACGCAAGCTGCTGGATAAAATCAGCATTGAAGAAATGCCCGCCTCCGGTAGGCGTTATCCATGGGTAGGCTTTAAAGCTGAACGTGAGCCCGGTAAGGACAGGCTGTTTGTGGAAAACATCTCCAAAACCGTGGACGGTGTGAAGCTTTTAAATAATGTAAGCTTCATAGTGGGTAAAGAAGATAAGATTGCATTAGTGGGCAAAAACGAGCTTGCTGTCACCATGCTTTATAAGATTCTCAGCGGTGAAGTTGAACCGGATGAAGGCACTGTTAAGTGGGGTGCTTCAATCTCCTATTCTTACTTCCCTAAGGATCACAATTCTTATTTTGACGGTCTGGATATGGACCTTATCGACTGGATGCGTCAGTTTTCTGATGATAAGCGCGAAAGCTATCTTCGCTCATTCCTTGGCAGAATGCTCTTCTCCGGCGATGATGTATACAAAAACGTCAGTGTCCTCTCCGGCGGAGAGAAGGTTCGCTGCATGATCAGCCGCATGATGCTGTCCGGCGCAAACTTCCTTATGCTGGATCAGCCTACAAACCATTTGGATCTGGAGAGCATTGCCGCTCTTAACAACGGCCTTGATGCTTTTAAACACAATATAATTTTCTCCTGTCATGACCATCAGCTTACTCAGACAGTTGCAAACCGTATTATTGAAATCACCGACGACGGTATAATTGACCGTATGTGCAGTTACGACGAGTATGTACATCTCAGTGATATTGAAGACGAGGCCACAAATTAAAGGACGGATAAAATGAACCAGAAGGAATTAAATGAAATACGCCGCCGTATTAAACCTGAAAGGAACAATATTCAGCGAATTTACGGCTGCTATGTAAACGGCGGTAAGGAGATAATCTCATACATAGACGAGAGCGTGGGACTGCTTTCAAAGGAAGAGAGCGAAAAGTATTTTTCTATCCTTAAAAAGTCTCTCTCCGGCGCTCTGGGTAAAAATCTCATAGATATATGCTTTGAGACCAAACAGGTCATTGAGGGTGAAGAACACAAGCTGCTTTCAGCTCTCAGAAACAGTTCCCTTGATGATGAGGAAAAGCGGGAGGAATTTTATCAAAAGGTAATTCAAAATCTGGATATGGAAGATTCGAACTATCTTATTCTTCTGGCTTGTGACACTTACGATGTGCCTCATAAGGCAAAAGACGGTGAGCGTGCCGACTCCGCCGATGTGTTTAAATACATTCTCTGTGCTGTGTGTCCTGTTAAAAGCGGCAAGGCTGAGCTTGGCTACAAGGCCGATGATATGCGTTTCCACTCCGAAAGCGTAAATCAAATTGTTTCATCACCTGAGATTGGCTTCATGTTTCCGTGCTTTGATGACAGATGCGCCAATATTTATAACGCACTCTTCTATTCTAAAAACACTATGGACATTCATAAGGAGTTTATTGACGCTGTTTTCCACACTGAACCCCCAATGTCTCCCGGTGTTCAGAGAGAAACTTTCGGTGCCGTTCTGGCAGAGAGTCTGGATGAAAAATGTCCTTTTGATACCGTTCAGGCAGTCCATGAGCAGTTAAGTGAGAGAATAAGTCTTCACAAGGAGAGCAAAGACCCTGAGCCTCTTGTAATTTCACCTGAGGAAATGGACAGCATTTTGGAAAATTCCGGTATGAATTCGGAGCAGATTGAAAGTTTCAATGAAAACTGCGGCCGTGAATTCGGCAAAGATGCTGTTTTATGTCCTGCCAATATAATTGACAGCAAAAAGCTTGAAATCTGCACACCGCAGGTAAAGCTCAGTGTTGACCCCAAGTTTGCATACCTTGTGGAAACAAAGGTTATTGACGGCAAAAAGTGTATTGTTATTGACGCTGACGCAGGCGTTGAATTAAACGGCATTTCCGTGGAAATACAATAAAAAAGAGAGAGCTTAGGCTCTCTCTTTT
>JAHHRS010000006.1 GCA_020025675.1 Oscillospiraceae bacterium | reverse complement strand
CATAAAAAATTAACAACAAATTAATAAACTCAATATATCTAAAATCAGAAAATTTCCTAATATAACAGAGAAGAAGGGAATAATAATTCATTATTATTCATAAAAGATTGTCAGTATTTTACCAAACACCTACTTAAATGTGCGTACTTACTATTAAGTGCATACTTTACTAAAAATGGAAATTGTCGTAAAATTAACATACAAAATAACAGATATATTTCGGGAGGACATGATGGCTACTTTAGATGAATTGGAGAGAAGAATTCAGATACAGGAGGATATTCGTGCTATTGAGCGCCTTCAGGCAGATTATTGGGATTGTCTGGACAAAAAGGACTGGGAAGGTCTTCGCCGCTGCTTTACCGACGACTTCGTGTTTAATAATAATACAACCGGCGGGCGCTATGTGGGCGGAGACGGTATGCTGGAGACAATGAAGGGCAAGTTTACCGATAACGTGACTTCCAGCCACCACGGACATCATCACTGGGTAGAGATTGCCGGTGATAATACCGCTGTCGGTCACTGGGCTCTGGAAGATGACCTGTACGACGCAGTAAACGGCGGTGAGTTTGTGGGAAGAGCCCATTATGACAACAAGTACGTTAAAATTGACGGCCGCTGGTACTGCACAGAAATGTCTCTTACTTACCTCAGAGGAGAGGGAAGCCTGAAGAAGAGATACACAGATGTTGCCAATGCCTACAAAGTATTTATGATGTGAGAGGGAGAGAAATGAAACTTTTAAATAAAACCGCTCTTATCACCGGGGGCAGCGCCGGACTTGGATACGCTGTCGTTAAGAGATTTCTAGAGGAAGGGGCATCTGTCGTCTTTACCTACCGCTCCGGAAGGGAAAAGGCAGAGGCAATGATTAAAGAGTTTGAGGGCTGCAATGTATACGGCTTTCAGGCTGATGTCAGCAAAAGTGAAGAAGTAAGAGCTCTCATTGATTTTGCTATGGAAAAGATGGGCAGAATTGATATTCTTGTTAATAACGCAGGTGTTTTCGATAAGAGAAAGAATATTCTGGAACTTAGCGAAGACGAGTGGGACACCGTTATGGACACCAACGGAAAGTCCGTGTTCCTTACCTGCAAATACTCCATTCCTCATATGCTTGAGCAGGGCGGCGGCACTATCGTAAACGTTGCATCTGTTGCAACATGGAGCCTTAACGCAGGCGGCACAGCCTACTGTGCTTCCAAGTATGTCTGCCAGGCTCTCACCCGCAGAATTGCCAAGGATTTCGGACGGATGGGAATTAAGTGCAACTGCATTAACCCCGGAACTATGGAGACTAAGCTCACCAAGGCCAGTATTGATAATCCTGACGATCTTATCCACCAGATGGCAGACAGAATTGCAGCAGGACGTTGGGCACAGCCTGAAGAGGTTGCAAATCTGATACTGTTTCTTTCCAATTCTGAATCCGATTTTATGCAGGGATCACCGGTGCTTATAGACGGCGGATGGTCTCTTCTGTAAGAGAATGACTGAAAGGTAAGGCGATAAAAATGAAAAAGAAAGTTCTATCGATTATACCGGCAGCGGCTATGGTGCTGATGCTTCTTACAGGATGCAGCGGTATTGCCAGAGTTGAAACTCCCTATACAGAGGCAGGAAAAAGCTACAATCTTGTTTATCAGTGCTCCACCGGAACCGGCGGCAACCCCTATAAGTTCGCAGAGGCTCTTTCCGATACCATAGAGAAAACCTCCGGCGGCCGTATAAATATGGACACTCTTGCAACAGACTCCGTTGTATCAACCGCCGATATGCTTGATGCTGTGGGAAACGGCACACTTGACTGTATTCACATTGCAGCGGTCAACTTTGCCGATGATGCTGTAAGTGCACTCAGCTCCCTGCCCGCAGGCATGAGCTATCAGGATTATATGGGCTGGTATTTTGCAGGCGAAGGTCAGAAAATACTGGACGAGGTAATGGCAGAGATTGCCCCCAATGTTGTGGCAATTCCCTGCGGCGGTCTGGATACAGAGATACTTTTTTGCTCCAAGACTCCCATTAAGAGTCTGGATGATATAAAGGGACTTAAAATAAGAGGTGTTTCCGACTGGGCCAATATCGAAACTCTTCTTGGTGCTTCCGTTGTTTCCATGGCAGGAAGCGAGTGCTATGAGGCCATTTCCAGAGGCACTATTGATGCTTTTGAATACTCCGGCCCCTACACCAACTGGTCCGCAGGCTTCCATGAGGTAGCCCCCTGCATTACCGTTCCCGGAATTCATGCTCCTTGCTGCACTTATCTTCTAATTATCAATAAGGACGTTTGGAACGGACTTGATGAGCAGGCCCAGAACATTATCAAGACTTCCTGTCAGGCAATGTGTACCCAGACTTACATTGATGACTTTTACTCCAATGCAGAGGCATGGAAAAAGTTAGAGGAGCTGGAAGCCAATGGCCAGTGCACCATAAGCTACATGTCCGAGGAAGATTTGGAAACTATCAGAGAAGTTGCTTCTGAATATTATGCTGAAAAGTGCGAGAGCAACCCTCTCTTTGCAAAGATCTATAATTCACAGATGGAATACCTTGAGCAGACACGAGGCTGGAGAGAAGCTGTGGGCTGATTAGCTCAGGAGAATAAAATTAAAAACTTAGCTAAGAGGTGAAGATATGAGCAATGATAATAAAATATCAAGGCTCTCTTTCGGAGACCGTTATATAGCCTTTGCGGAAAAGGTCTCCGACATATCCGGCAAAACGGCGGCATTTATGCTGGTTCCTATGCTGATAGTATTTATGATAGAGATTGTGGCAAGAAATGTTTTTAACGCTCCTACCACATGGGCCTACGGTACATGCTTCATAATCGGCGGCTGCGCAGCTGTGTTAGGCTTTGCATACGCCATGAAGTGCGGAACCATGGTCAGGATAGATGCACTGTATTCTAAATTCAGCGAAAAAACAAAGTGCATTCTGGATTTGGTACTTTACTCATTAATATTCCTGCCTCTCACTGTTATGGGTTCTCTGGAGAGCATAAAGGTAGCTGCAATTTCCGTAATGAAACGTGAGCTTCTGAGCACCGGTTCATGGAATGCCCCTATCTGGCCGACCAAAATAGTAATTGCGGTGAGCCTTATAATCCTCACCATGCAGGGAATAGCCGAAATGGTAAAGCTTGTACATAAGTTAAAAGCCATTAAACAGGAGGTGAGATGAAATGTTGGTATTCAGCGGACTTTCAGTAGCCGTCATGATGGGAATACTGCTTCTGGTACTTATCTTCTCCGGCTTTTACCTGTTTGCCGCATTGGGTGGCGTTGCGCTGATTGCAGGCCTTACATTCTGGGGATCTGATGTTTTCCAGATGATATTCTTCAGTATTTTTAAATATACCAAGGATTACGGTCTTTTGGCTGTGCCCCTTTTCGTGCTGATGGGACAGCTCTTGAACCAGTCAGGTGTTGCAGGACGGCTTTTCGATAACCTGTCTCTTGCTTTGGGCAGACAGCGCGGCGGTATGGCTATTGCAGCAACTCTTATTGCAATTCTTTTTGCAGCCACCACAGGTATTGTGGGCGCATCCGTTGTTTCAATGGGTCTTCTGTTCACAAAACCCATGCTGGATGCAAAGTACAATAAATCTCTGACCTCCGGTGTTATTATCTCCGGCGGTACACTGGGTATATTGATACCCCCCAGCATAATGCTTGTTTTTATGGGCTCGGCTGCCAACGTGTCTGTGGGAAGGCTTTTTTACGGCGCAATGACTCCGGGTCTGCTCCTTGGTGTATTCTATATACTGTACATCAAAATAGTCGCAAACATTAAAAAAGACTGGGCTCCTCCTCTTCCTGAGGAAGAACTTAAAAAGCACACAAAATGGGAGATTGCAAAGGGCTGCATTATAAATGTTGTCCCTGTAACCGTAGTAATTTTCTCAGTTCTCGGTGCAATATGGCTGGGCTGGTGCCCCGCTACCGAAGCTGCCGCCTGCGGCGTTGTAGCCTCCTTTATAATAGCTCTCTGCTATCGTTCTCTGAACTGGCAGGTTATTAAAAATACGCTTATCGAGTCCATTAAACTTACCTCCATGGTGTATGCGGTTTCCGCATTCGGAAATCTTTTTGTCACAGTTTTTATGCGTCTGGGATGCAGCACCGCTGTTACAAATCTGTTTGTGGGTCTGCCCATAGGCAAGTGGGGCATATTCGCCCTTATGATGGCAGTTGTGTTTATACTGGGCTTCCTTATGGACTGGATAGCAGTGTGCATGATTGTTATTCCGATTTTCGTTCCTATTGCCACTGCACTGGGCTTTGATGCTACATGGTTTCTAACTATGATGGCAGTGCTTATGCAGACTGCATTTTTATCTCCGCCTATGGCGGCATCCATATTCTACTTCAAGGGCGTTGTAAAGGACGAAATATCCACGTCGGAGATAATACGGGGCATATGGCCCTACATAGGTGTACAGCTTCTTGTGTTCATGCTGTGCGTATTCTTCCCCGACATAATAAACTGGTTGCCTAACAGACTTGTGGGATAGTCTGAGGCGCAGAAAATAGGCAGCGATTTCGTTGCCTTTTTCTTTTTTAAGGAGTTAATATGAAAAAAACAGTGTTTTCGTGTTTGGGAATTCTTCTGGGAATTGTGAGTGCCTTGCTTTTGCCGAACTATGGCTTGAGCAATGAGGCGGCAGCGGCTCTGGGTATACTTATCTGGGCTGTGGTATGGTGGATTGCCAAGGTAATTCCGGACTATGTAACGGCCCTTATCATGGCAGTTCTGCTTATATGCGTTTCAAAGCTCCGGCCGCAGACGGTGTTTTCCGCGTTCAGCACTACCTCATGGTGGCTGCTGCTGACCGCCTTTGCCCTCAGCGCCGGTGTTTCTTCAAGCGGACTTTTAAACCGTATTTCCCTTCATTTGCTGAAGCTTTTCCCGGGAAATTTTAAATGGCAGACCATAGGAATGCTGGCTGTGGGTTGTGTTACGGCACCCTTTATTCCAAGCCTCAGCGCAAAAGCTACCATGATGGCACCTCTTGCCATGGCTGTGAGCCGAAGCATGGGATATGAGCCGGGAGAAAAAGAGGATAAAGGCCTGTTTTTAGCGATGATAGTAGGTATCAGGAATCCGGCACCTCTGTTTATAAGCGCTTCTGTTCTGGGCTATGCGCTCTTAGGCTTTATGCCTGAGGACATTCAGGCAAGGTTTACAATGGGCAGATGGTTTTTGGCTGTGCTGCCATGGTTTATTCTTGTAAGCGTTTTAAACTGCATCTGCATAGTTAAAATGTACGGGCCTAAAAATGAGAAAGTCCATTCCAAAGAGGGGCTTGTTGAAAAGCTTCGTGAAATGGGGCCTATGAGCGGCAGGGAAAAGGCCATGCTTGGAATTCTGCTTGTTACCATGCTTATGTGGGTGACTGAAAGTGTGCATCACATTCCCGCCTATATCTGTGCAATACTTTCTCTTGCGGCAATGCATGTATTTAATATTATGGACAGAAACAGCTTCCGCTCAAGCGTTTCATGGGATTATCTGGTATTTATTGGTATAGTGCTGGGGCTCAGCTCCTGCTTCGGTACTCTTGGCATAAACGATTGGCTTGTAGCCTTGTGCGGCTCTGCTGTCAAAAAGCTTGCCATGTCCCCGTTCCTCTTCCTGCTGGGTATCGGTCTTCTGACCGTAGTTTCCAGATTCGTAATAGTGTCGGAACTTACCTACATAAATATATTCATGGTTTTCCTTGTACCAATAGCAATAGAGGCAGGAATAAATCCGTGGGCTGCCGCAATTACCGTATATTTCTTCGTTACGCCATGGTTTTTCCTCTATCAGAACCCTGTTTACATGGCGGGATATTACGCTGTGGACGGTGCTATGATAAACGAGGGTGAAGGAGCGAAATATTGCTTTGTTTATATCCTCATTTGCGGGCTCTCGCTGTTAGCTGTGTTGCCGCTGTGGAACGGGGCCGGTATATTGTACCTATAAAATAAATCTGCGGAGAAGAAGCACTTACTCCGCAGATTTTGATATTTGCCATAATCAAGTTGTATAATCCCTGTCTATATTTACAACGGCATTACATTCAGGCCAGTTTTCACTTATGATATTTTGAATCTTTTTAACCAGTTCCTCGTCGCTGTCTTTTACTGTCATGGGAAATTCAGCGTCAAATATAAGGTTTGTGTGAGTGTTGCCGGGAACCATGCGGAAGTCATGAATTGTGACATCATTGCTTATTTCTCGGAGCTTTTGGGAAATTTCCTTTTTCCTTTTGGAAATTTCCGTATTATCCATATCAAGCGGGTCCATATGAATAGTTGCAAGGCAGCCGTATTTATCGTATATTTCATTTTCTGCCCTGTCTATAACATCATGGAGAATAAAAATGTCACCTTTACCGTTTACCTCAGCGTGGAGAGAAGCCATAAGTCTGCCGGGACCGTAGTCATGAACAATAAGGTCATGTACGCCTAAAAGCTCCTTATGGGAGAGGACAAGGGCCTCAATGCCTTTTACAAGCTCCGGGTCGGGAGCCTGACCCAGAAGGGGAGATATGGTATCTCTGGCGGAACCAAAGCCGCCTAAAATTATGAAGGCGGAAACCAGAAGACCTGCGTAAGCGTCTATATTTATATGGAAGAAATAGCTCACAGCCATAGAAAGCAGTACAACCGTGGTTGCTACCGAGTCAGAAACTGAGTCTGCGGCTGCGGCCTGCATGGCGGTGGAGTTTATCTTGTTTCCCATCTTCTTATTATAGCATGCCATATATACTTTAACGCATATTGAGACAAGCAAAATTACGGCAGGGAGAAGTCCTGAAACAACAGGCTGGGGGTTTATTATCTTTAAAACAGAACTCTTTAAAAGCTCAAAGCCTACCGTTATTATAATAATTGAGATCATGAGGCCGGTTAAGTACTCTATTCTGCCGTGACCGAAGGGATGACCGGGGTCGGGCTTCTTTCCGGCTAAAGCGAAGCCTAAAAAACTTATGACTGAGGAACCTGCATCAGATAAGTTGTTGAAGGCATCGGCAACTATTGCCATAGAGCCTGAGAGTGTACCGGCAAGATACTTTCCGATAAAAAGCAAAAAGTTTAAAAACACTCCGTAAATGCCGCAGAGCATACCGTAAGCTTTCCGAACCTTGGGGTCTTTTACATTTTCACTGTCCTTTATAAAAATCCGGGTCAGAAGTTTTAACATTTTGCCATTACTCCAATCAAAAATCTAAATTCTTTACACCGAAATATTTTTCTGCAAAGTCTACTTTCTGGACTTTGAATTCCCTGCCGTTGAGATAATCCAGGATTCCGCCCTGAGTTTTAAACTCAAAGCAGAGTTTATATGAATAGAGCGCCTGCCCCTTTTCATCAAAACGTCGGTTTACGGCGGCGCTTCCGTATTTGGTATCACCCAAAAGCGGCCAGCCTGCCTTTGCCATCTGGACTCTTATCTGATGAGTACGACCGGTTAAAAGATGGCACTCCACAAGAGAGAGCCTGCCGTTTGACTTTAAAGTTCTGTACTCCGTCTCAGCAAGTTTTGCTCCCTCCACAGGCTGCTTTTTAACAGAGACGAGATTTTTATCCTCGTCCTTTAAAAGGTAGTTTGAGAGCTTGCCGGCAGTCGGCCATGGCTTTCCGGAGACGGCACAGAGATAATATTTGTCAATTTCTCTGAGCTGAATTTTTTCGTTTATAATTCTCAGTGCCTGAGCATTTTTAGCGGCTATGACTATGCCTCCGGTATTTCTGTCAATCCTGTTGCAGAGAGCGGGGGTAAAAGAGTTTTCCTCTCTGGGGTTCCATTCCTTTTTTTGAGCAAGATAGGCTTGCACGTTTGCAATGAGCGTGTTATAATCCCATACTCCGGAGCTGTGACACAGAATGCCGGGCTTTTTATCCAGAAGTAAAATGTTTTCATCTTCATAGACAATATTGAGCTTTGGCGTTCCCACTTTCAGATAGGAATTTTCCTCTTTCGGCTTGTCAAAAAATTCATCGTTTATATATAGCTGCAAAACGTCTCCGTTATTCAGCCTTGTATCACGTTTTGCACCTTTGCCGTTGAGCTTTATCCGCTTGAGGCGAATATATTTTTGCAGTAATGATTCCGGCAGCAGAGGCAGGGCTTTGCTTACAAATCTGTCAAGTCTCTGCCCTGCGTCATTGTGTTTTATGGTAATTTCTTTCATTTTTTAAAGAACCTTTCGTTTCTTTGCCAAAAATCTTTTGATTTACATTATACTATATAAAATATGTATTGACAAGCCTTGATACTTCAACTATAATACTAAGGCGACTGTGGAGGCATACGCATTCGAGTGAGGTGTTTGTATGAAACTTGACTTACGAAAAATCGTTGATAATCCGGGCAGCTCAATTCCCTTTGAATGTGAGCTTGAGACGGAGAGATTGGATTTTCCCGCTGTCAGGGAATATGTAAAAAAACCTTATGCAAAAGGACGGGTATATAACGAGGCCGGTATCCTTCAGATTGAAGGAGAAATAACGGCTGAGATGATCTGCCTTTGCGACCGCTGCGGATGTGACTTTCCGAATGTCAAAACTACCCGGCTTAACGCCACCGTCGTGGAGGAAGATGAGGGAGAAAATCCTGAGAACTTCGTACTTGAGGGTGACGAAATAGATCTGGACGATGTGCTGTCCACCTGCTTCATTCTGGATATGGATACAAAGTTCCTCTGCAAGGAGGACTGCAAAGGTCTGTGTCCCCAATGCGGCAAAAACCTTAATCTGGGACCCTGCGGGTGTCAGAAACAAATTGATCCAAGATTTGCTGTGCTTGAGCAGCTTTTGGATAAATAATTATAGAGCTGCTCAAAACAGCCGTTATCAGGAGGTGTCAACATGGCAGTACCAAAAAGTAAAACTTCAAGACAGAGACGTGACAAAAGACGCGCTTCCACTTGGAAGCTGACTGCTCCCAATCTGGTGGTTTGCTCCAACTGCGGTGCATTCTGCATGCCTCATCGTGTGTGCAAGACCTGCGGACAGTATCATGGCCGTAAGGTTGTCGATGTTGAGGAGAGCAAGTAAAAAAGCTTTAGGAGGAGAGGTCAGCCTTTCCTCCTTTTGCATTATCTGGAGCTAAAATGAAAAATATCATTAAATCCATTGATGCGGACAGCCCTCTCAGGCACAAGGTTAAAATAGGGGACAGTCTGATTTCTATAAATGACAATAAAATAATAGATGTGCTGGACTATAAGTTTTTTGCCTACGACCGTAAACTCACTGTTGTTCTTCAGCGCCCTGACGGCTCTGAGTACCATGTTAAGGTGAGAAAGGAAGAGGGCGGAGATTTAGGGGTGGACTTTGAGAGCTATCTTATGGATAAGCCTCGCTCCTGTGCAAATAACTGCGTTTTCTGCTTTATAGACCAGCTGCCTCCCGGTATGCGACCCACAATGTACTTTAAGGACGATGACGCAAGACTCAGCTTCCTGCTGGGAAATTATATTACGCTGACCAATCTTTCAAAGCGTGAAATTCAGCGCATAATAGACTTGCATGTAAGCCCCGTGAATGTGTCCGTCCATACCACAAATCCTGAGCTTAGAGTAAAAATGCTCCGTAACCCCAGAGCGGGTGAAGGCATAGAAACTATGCGTCGCTTTGCTGAGGCCGGAATAATAATGAACTGCCAGATTGTGTGCTGTCCCGGTCTCAATGACAATGAGGAGCTGGTGCGCTCCATGAATGATCTTGCCGCCATGTACCCGTCAGTACACAGTGTGGCTATTGTTCCTGTGGGACTTTCAAAGTTCCGTGAGGGCCTTTATCCTCTAACGCCCTTTACTCCCCAACATGCAGGGGAGACAATAGATATTGTTACTAAGTTCGGCGATGAATGTCTCGAAAAATTCGGCTGCCGCATATTCTACTGCGGCGACGAGATGTACCTCAAGGCAGGGAGGGAAATCCCGCCGGAGGAATTTTACGGGGATTTTGCACAGCTTGAAAACGGCGTGGGAATGCTGCGGCTTTTGGAGACGGAGTTCCGCTCTGCCCTTAAGCTGTCCGATGAGCCGGATTATACGCCCTTCTCCATTGCAACGGGTACTTCGGTAAATCCCTTATTTAAAAAACTCCTTGCCCTTGCAAAAGAAAAGTATCATAATATAGACGGCAAAGTTTATGCCATAGAAAATGACTTTTTCGGGCACAGTATAAATGTTACAGGACTTATTACAGGCGGCGATTTAATCAATCAGCTAAAGGGCAAAGATTTGGGGCAGCGGCTTTTCATATCCCAGAATATGCTCCGCCGGGAGGAAATGGACTTTCTCGACGATGTTACTCTGGAAGAGGCTTCCCAAGCCCTTGGCGTTCCCATCTATCCTGTTGAGCAGGACGGATTTGCACTTTGGGACGCTCTGAGCGGAGTGCTGCCTGAGGTAAAACTTCCCAGGAGAGACGGGGAGAAAACAGAATATTATAAATACAATCAGAATTAAAGAAAGGGGAGACAGTATGTCGAGACCTCTTGTTGCCATAGTGGGCAGACCCAATGTGGGAAAATCAATGCTTTTTAACCGCCTTGCAGGTAGGCGGCTCTCCATAGTGGAGGACACCCCCGGCGTTACCCGTGACAGACTGTATGCTGAGTGCGAGTGGTGCGGACGTAAATTTGATATTGTGGATACAGGCGGTATCGAGCCTTCCACAGACAGTGAAATTTTGCTGTTTATGCGGGAGCAGGCCCAGATAGCCATAGATGCCGCAACTGTTATTGTACTTGTTACAGACCTGAGAACCGGCGTTACAGCCGCCGATGAGGATGTTTCCAGAATGCTCCTCCGCTCCGGAAAGCCCGTTGTCCTTGCCGTAAATAAGGCAGACTCTACCGGTGCTACCGATGTTGGGGTTTATGAGTTTTATTCTCTGGGCCTGGGTGATCCCATACCCGTTTCCGCCGTTCACGGTCACGGTACAGGGGATCTTCTGGACCGCTGCTTAAAGTATTTCCCTCCCGAGGATGAGGAGGAAGAGGATGACGACAGCATTAAAGTCGCCGTTATCGGTAAACCAAATGTGGGAAAATCTTCTCTTATTAACCATATTTTAGGCGAAAAGCGTGTTATTGTCAGCAACATGGCAGGTACCACCAGAGACGCTGTGGATACTGTTTTTGAAAATGAACACGGAAAGTACGTCTTTATTGATACTGCCGGAATCAGAAGAAAGTCCAAGGTAGACGAAAGAGTGGAGAAATTCTCAGTAATGCGTGCTCAGATGGCTATTGAGCGGGCAGATGTGTGCCTTATCCTTATAGATGCAAGGGACGGAGTAACCGAGCAGGACACTAAGATAGCGGGCCTTGCCCATGAAGCGGGAAAGGCCAGTATTGTTGTGGTAAATAAGTGGGATTTAATTGAAAAAGAGACGGGCACAATGGAGAAAATGAGAAAGCGTATCATGAATGATTTAAGCTTCATGAGCTACGCTCCTATCCTTTTTATCTCCGCACTTACCGGCCAGAGAACAGACAGAATATTTGAGCTTATAAACTTTGTAAATGACCAGAGTAATATGCGTATTACCACCGGTATGCTCAATAATGTGCTTGCCGATGCTCAGGCCAGAGTCCAGCCTCCCACTGATAAGGGTAAGAGACTTAAAATTTACTACATGACTCAGACCGGCATTAAGCCGCCTAACTTTGTCATATTCTGCAATTCAAAGGAGCTTTTCCACTTCTCATATCAGCGATATATCGAAAACCAGATAAGAGCGGTGTTCGGCCTTGAGGGTACGCCTGTGAATATTGTTATCAGGCAGAAAGGGGACAAGGAATGATCTTTTACTGGATTTTCCTTATTCTTATCGGAGCCCTTGCCTATATAATGGGCAGTCTCAGTACCATCAGGATTGCTTCCGTTTTCATATACCACCGTGACCTTCGCCGTTTGGGACAGGGAAACATATGGCTTTCAAACTTTCACCGTATATACGGCATAGGCGGCATAATTACACTGTTTATAGTTGAGATATTAAAAAATCTGCTGCCTGTTCTTATAGGCGGGTGGATATTGGGCGCAAAGGATCAGGCTGTGCTTGGAAGGGCATTTGCCGGCTTTTGCCTTGTGCTTGGCAGGCTTTGGCCTGTATTTAACCGCTTTAAAGGCAGTTATGCCAGTTTATGCCTGGCGGTAACAGCAATATGCGTAAGGCCGGCAGTAGGGGCTATAAGTTTAGTTATGTTTGCCCTGCTGCTTTGGTTTAAACGGTATATGAGCATTGCAACATTGGCTGAAGTGCTTGTGTTTGTGGCGCTTTCCATGATAGTCATAGACGACAGCATAGTTATGACTCTCTGCATATTGACAGGGCTGCTGGTTATTGTTAAGCTTGTGCCGAAAATCATTCTTCTTATTCAGGGAGAGGAAGAAAAGCTAAGCTTTAAAGAGGATATAAGCTATAAATTTGACCAGAAATTTTAATGTTAAAAAAGGACAGTGTTTTCACTGTCCTTTTGCTTTTGTTGACAAGTGGAATGAGCGTGGTATAATTTTCAAAATGAAGGTGATGAAAAATGTACAGAGCAGTCATTGTTGACGACAGAAATGAAGATTTGATTTTTGTGGAAAACATTTTGAAAAATTGGGCAGAAAAGCGGAAAATATCCATAAAAATTCAGCTTTTTCCCTCAGCAGAGAGCTTTTTGTTTGAATTTGCGGAGGAAAAGAATTTTGATATTCTGCTTCTTGACATCGAAATGCCCGGCATGGACGGGGTAACAACGGCAAAGAGAATAAGGAAAATTAACGAGACTGTACAGATAATTTTCATCTCCGGTTACTCTGATTACATATCGGAGGGTTATGAGGTTTCTGCTCTCCACTATCTTTTAAAGCCTGTAAGGGAAGAAAAGCTGATTGAGGTTCTGGACAGAGCTTTAAATAAAATTGAGAAGAACGGCAGCTTTCTTGAGCTTAAAGTCTCCGGAGAATTGCTGAGAATACCCTGCCATGAAATAAAATACATTGATGTTTATCGGAATTATGTGACTGTCCACGGCAAAGAGGAATACAGCATTAAACGCAGTCTGAGCGATATTTTAACTGAGCTGGACGAGCGCTTTTATAAGGCGGGACGTTCTCTTGCAGTAAACCTTGACTATGTGCGAAGGGTCAGCAAGACAGAGATCAGGCTCTCTGACGGTTCGGCACTGCCGCTGCCAAGGGGCGCCTATGAGGGCATAAACCGTGCCATAATAGAAAGAGATTAAAATGAAATTATTTCAAAAGCAGATAGATAAAAGAATAGCCCAGTATCAGCGGGAGCTTATAGACACCCATTATAAAGAGGTGGATAATATGTACAGGCAGATAAGGGGCTGGCGCCATGATTACAGAAACCATATCCAGTGCATGAAGGTTCTGGCGGCAAACGGAGATATGGATGGCATAAAAGAATACCTTGACCAGCTGGACACGGATTTAAACACCGTGGACACTGTTATAAAAACCGGAAATCCTATGGCGGACGCAATTTTAAACAGTAAAATTTCACTTGCCAAAGCAAGAGGCATAGATGTGAGGGCTGATGCCCACATTCCCGTAAAGCTCAAAATGTCGGAGCTTGATTTGTGCTGTATAATAGGAAACCTTTTTGATAACGCCATTGAAGCAAGTCTTGACCTGCCGGAGCAAAAGCGGCTTATCAGGGTGTATATGGATATGAAAAGCACTCAGCTTTATATAAGCTTTACTAATTTTACTTCAGGTAAAAAGCTTTCAAAGTCAGGGGGTATTTTTAAGACCACCAAGGGAGAGGGCCACGGCTTCGGCCTTATCCGCATAGACAGCATAGTGGAGCGGCTGGACGGATACCTGAGCCGCAACAGTGAGGACGGCGCTTTTACAACAGAGATACTTATACCGCAAGTGTAAAATTTGCAGTTCGTCCCCCGGTATTAACAACTCGTCCCTAAAACAGTTAAGGGACGGGTTGTTATGCTATTATAGCCCTTAGAGGTGAGAAAATGAAAAAAACGGATAATTCAAAATACAGCGTGGCTTCAAATGTAGGCTTTATGCTGAAAAGGTCGTGGAGACAGCACAAAAGTGTTATTTTTTTATGCCTTGCGCTGGTAACTGCGGAGCTTTTAATCAATCTGGCGGAGCTGTTTATAGCTCCTGCGGTGCTGCAAAAAGTGGAAGTGAAAGCGCCTCTCGGTGAGCTGATTTTTACCATAGCCTTTTTCTCCCTTTCTCTTATAATTCTAAGGGGGATTAAAGGCTATATTGAACAAAACACCCTTTTCGGCAGAGTTCATATAAGAGCAGCTATTATGAATGACGTTGTGGAAAAGAATATGCTCACATCCTACCCGAACACCCAGAGCATTGAGAAATCAAAAAAGTGCATAGCCGCACTTCAGCCATGCTGGGGAAATTCGGAAGCCACTGAGCATATATGGGAGACTCTGACGGAACTGCTTATAAACATGGGCGGCTTTGTTATCTATGCAGCTTTGATGTCAGAGCTTAATTTTTACTTGCTGCTTGTTATTGTTGTTACCACTGCAATCGGATTTTTGTGCAGTAAGCGTCTTGAATCATGGGGCTACCGCCACAGAGAGGAGGCAGAGGAGCGGAGCAGCAAGCACAAATATGTGCAAAATATGATGCAGTCCTCCGCTATGGCAAAGGATATAAGAGTTTTCGGTCTTGTACCGTGGCTTAGAGAGCTGAGAGAAAAAACCGAAAGCGCAGTTTTTGCCATATATGCAAAGAGAGAGAAATACAGTGCTGCTGCCGGTATAATTGATGTTCTGCTTACCTTTCTGAGAAACGGCATTGCCTATGTGTATCTCATAAACGCAGCCTTAAAAGAGAATATGCCCGCTTCTGAATTCCTGCTGTATTTTGCTGCATTCAGCGGCTTTTCCGCATGGGTAACAGGGATAATGGAAAAGTTTAAAACCCTTTACCGTGAAAGTCTGGACATATCAAAGGTCAGGGAATATCTGGATATGGAAGAAGATTTCCTTTTTGAAAAGGGAGAAAAACTGCCAGATATAAAAAGCTGTGAACTGGAGCTTAAAAACGTCTCTTTCCGTTATCCGGAATCTGACACTTACATTATAGAGAACATGAACCTTAAAATAAAAGCAGGCGAAAAGCTTGCAATAGTGGGACTAAACGGTGCGGGCAAAACTACGCTTATAAAAATACTCTGCGGCCTTTATGACCCCACAGAAGGTCAGGTGCTTCTAAACGGCCGGGATATAAGAAAATACAACCGCCGGGAATATTACGGCCTGTTTTCTGCCGTTTTTCAGGATTTCTGTATGCCTGATTTAACGGTTAGCGAAACGGTAGCTCAGGATTTTGAAAACATAAATACGGATAAAGTTAAAGACTGTGTTGAAAAAGCAGGGCTTACAAAGCAGATAGAGGCATTTCCCAAGAAATATGACACCCATTTGGGAAAAGAAGTCTTTCTGGACGGTGTGGAATTATCCGGCGGACAGACACAGAGACTTATGCTTGCACGGGCACTTTATAAGGACGGAGCAGTTCTTGTGCTTGACGAGCCCACGTCCGCATTAGACCCTCTGGCTGAAAGCGATATATACAATAAATATAACGAAATGACAGCGGGAAAAACCTCTGTGTTTATTTCCCACCGTCTGGCTTCTACCAGATTTTGCGACAGAATACTTTTCCTGCAAAACGGAAAAGTAACCGAAGAAGGCACTCACCGGGAACTTTTGGAAAAAGGCGGCGGCTACGCAGAGCTTTTTGAAGTTCAGGCAAGATATTATCAGGAGGGGAGGGAGTTTCAATGAAAAAATCAGAAAACACATGGAAAGAGGGATTTCACCTTCATATGCGGGGAATGAAGGTCTTAAATGAATTCTGCCCCGGCAGATTTAAAGTGCTGATTTTGCGGCAGGCCGTTGAAACTGCCGCCCCATATGTTGGCATTTATCTCTCAGCCCTTATAATTAACGAGCTGGCAGGACTGCGGCGGCCTGAAGAGCTGTGGCGGCTGGTGCTCATATCTCTTGTAAGTGCCGCTGTTATCGGAATTGGGACAACCCTTGTCCGCCATTGGGACGAATATAACAGTGATAAAAGATTTGAACGGATTACAACCATATTTGCAGATAAGCTTTTGTCAATGGACTATGCCCACATCGACAGCGCAGAACATCGGGCAAAATTAAACCAGATAAAGGAAAATAGAAACTGGAGCATGTGGGGACTTGAGATAGCGGAGCTGATTACAGGCCAGTTTTTTGCAGGGCTTTTCGGGATTTTAAGTGCGGCTGTATTGACGGTAAGCCTGTTTACAAGCCGTATGCCTGCCGAAACTGCGGGAAAACTCGTAGTTTTAAATAATCCTTTATTTATAATAGTGATTATAGGTGCATTAACTTTGACAGCATTTTTAGGCCCTGTATGCAAGAATAAATCCAACAGTTATTTTACAAAGTTTACGGAGGAGACAAAGTTCGGAAACCGTATAGGTAATTTTTCCTTCGTTGCCGAGGACAGCAAGAAGGCCGCAGATGTAAGAATTTATAATCAGCAGAAGATTATAAGATACTATCTTGAATATGATAATACCTTTTATCCCGGAGGGCCTGTTGCCAAATGTGCGGCAGGGCCTATGGGCCTGTGGCAGGCTCTGGGTTCAGGCATAAGCGCAGTTTTAACCGGATTTATTTATCTGTTTGTGTGCCTTAAAGCATGGGGAGGCGCCTTTGGCGTAGGCTCTGTGACCCAGTATGTGGGAGCGGTTACTGCTCTGTCTGCAAATCTGGGAAGTCTTATCTGGGCATTCGGCAATATCAAAAACAATATGCCCTTTATGAAAAATGTTTTCGAGTTTTTAGATGTGCCAAACAAGATGTATAAAGGAAGCCTTACCACCGAAAAGCGGTCAGACAGACAGTACCAGGTGGAATTTAAAGATGTGAGCTTTAAATATCCCGATTCCGATTTGTGGTCTCTGCGCCATGTGAACATGAAGTTTAAGGTGGGCAGCCGCCTTGCGGTTGTAGGTGAAAACGGCTCAGGCAAGACTACTTTCATAAAGCTTCTGTGCAGACTCTATGACCCTACGGAGGGAGAAATCCTGCTCAACGGAATAGACATCAGAAAATATAATTATGATGATTATATGAGCATATTTTCCGTGGTTTTTCAGGACTTTAAGCTTTTATCTCAACCGCTGGGCTGCAATGTGGCAGGGGCTGTGAGCTACGATAAGGACAGAGTTTTAAAAGCGCTTAATGATGCGGGCTTCGGGGAAAGGCTTAAAACTATGCCGGAGGGACTTGATACCTGCATATATAAAGAATTTTCAAAGGAGGGTGTGGATGTGTCCGGCGGAGAGGCGCAGAAAATCGCCATTGCCAGAGCATTGTATAAGGACGCACCCTTTATAATTCTTGACGAACCTACGGCAGCTCTTGACCCCATAGCTGAGGCCGAAATTTACAGCAAGTTTAACGAAATTTCCGGCGACAGAACCGCAATCTACATTTCACATCGGCTTTCCTCCTGTAAGTTCTGCGACGAGATAGCGGTATTTGATAATGGCTCAGTGGTACAAAAAGGCAGCCATGAACAGCTTTTGAGCGATGAAAGCGGCAAATACTATGCCCTCTGGAACGCACAGGCTCAGTACTATACAGAAAAGAAATAAAAAAATACGCCGTAGAAAAACTACGGCGTATTTCTTACTGCTTAAAACTGGTGAATTTCAGGGTCTTTTCCGGATTCATAAATTCCGGCCGTAACGTTTCTTAAAAACCACAGTTCCGTATCCTCGCTGTCAGGGGGGAAGAGTGGCAAAAGGGCAGGATAATTTTCAAGCATACTGTCTTTTGGCTCACGCCTTCCGTCCTCCACTACACTTGCCTCAAGTCTGAGCCAGCGGTCTTCATAATATGCACTGATTTCAATTTTGGGGTTCTGGTGGAGCTGGTGAGAGACTGACTTTTTCTTATCGGTCATTATATAGAGCTTGCCCTCAAAGAGATTTATAGTTTCAAAAGGGCGTATTCTCGGCTGCATTCCGTCAGTAGTAGCAAGGTAATATACAGGGACATTTTTCAGAAAATTATATATAGTCTCCATTTTTTCTTCCTTTCAGCGCTTATGTATTTTTAATTAATTTTACCCCCATAGGCAGAATATTACAAGCCGCTTTCCTTGACTTTTATTAAAAATTGTTATAAAGTTTAAAAAAGCAAAAAATATTTTTAAATTTCGGAGCTGAAATTATGAAAGTTAAGCAGAAAGGCGTAATTATAATCAGCTGCTTTGCGGCCCTCTTTCTGCTTCTCGGCCTTGGAATTCAGGCAGCTCTGTACATAAACAGAAGAAATGAGAGCAGAATTCAGGCTGCGGAAGCGGTAAAAGTTCTGAGCGCCGAAATAGATGCGGGAATTCAGGCAATGATAAATTCAGGTGAGGATTATGCGGCATCCCTTGAGGAAAATTCAGATAAAAAGGCTGAAAGGGAGGAAAAGCTCAATGAGCTTTCCGCGCTTATTCTTGTAAATCCCTGGAATCCCCTGCCGGAATCTTATGAGGCGGAGCTTGCATATGTTAACGACTTTGCCCCTGAGCTTGAGGGCCATAATGATTATGAACAAATGGAAGTCAACGCAGCTGAGGCTTTGGCAAGAATGGTCAGGGATTGCCGTGAGGCGGGACATGATGCATATATCTGTTCTGCGTTCCGTTCCCATGAAAAGCAGGTAATGCTTTATGAAAATAAAATTGACCGTGTTCTCTCTGAGGGTTATTCAAAAGAGGAGGCACCGGAAATTGCTGCCATGTCAGTGGCTGTACCGGGAACAAGCGAGCATGAACTGGGACTGTCCGCCGATATATTGGACGAGAGTTATCCTTACTTAAACCAATATCAGGAGCAGACAGGGACGCAGATTTGGCTTATGGAGCACTGCTGGGAATACGGCTTCATTCTCCGCTACCCTAACGGAACATCGGATATTACGGGCATTATATACGAGCCGTGGCATTACCGCTATGTAGGCGAAAGGTTTGCAAAAGAAATACATGACAGCGGCCTGACTCTGGAAGAATATCTGGAGCTGAGAAGAGGACGCTAATAAAAAAGACCGATTTTTTTACTAAAAATCGGTCTTTTTTGCTTTTAAATTCTTAAGAATTCTTAAATCTGATATTTGCGGACAAAAAGCTATATGATTATTTTGGAAATTGTTGTATACTTCAACTCATAGGAGGGGATTGACCGTGATTAGAATTCTTGTGGTTGAGGACGAAAGACCGATTTCCCAGCTTATCCGCCTCAGCCTTACGAAAGCGGGCTATAATGTAGTCTGTGCCTACGACGGTAATGAGGCGGCTGATATTTTGGAAAATGAAGTATTTGATTTGCTGCTTTTAGATGTAATGCTGCCGGAAATATCCGGTTTTGAGCTTATGGAATATGTGAAGCCTACCGGAACACCGGTAATATTTATAACTGCTAAAAATTCTCTGCAGGACAGAGTTAAGGGACTTAAAATGGGGGCCGAGGATTATATCGTAAAGCCTTTTGAGATTATGGAGCTGCTGGCAAGAATTGAAGTGGTACTTAGACGCTATAAAAAGACGGAAGAAATACTGAAAGTGGGCCAACTTACCATAGATTTGCGGTCTTTACAGGTATACCGTGGGGAAACACTGGTTGACCTGACAAAAAAAGAATGGGATTTGATGATGCTCTTTGTCCGCAATCCAAACGCAGCCCTTTACAGGGAAACTATATATGAGAGGGTTTGGGGCGGCGAGTATCCGGTGGGCAGCCGGGTGGTTGATCTGCACATACAGCGGCTGAGAAAGAAAATAGGCTGGGAGGACAGGCTTGCTACCGTTAACGGAGTAGGTTACAGGCTTGAGGTGTAAAGTCTTCGGGGAGAGAATTTCAGGGTGAAATTTAGGCTTAAAATAACCATATCAATGTTGTGGCTGCTGGCGATTGCCTTCGGTATAGGAGGCAGTCTTTTGATTACGCTGGGATTTTCAGGAAACTTAGAGCGGGAAATGCAGTCGGCAATCAGCTCATACAAAATGGTACTTAACACGCTGAGAATGGTGGACGAGACGGGGCCGGTGCCTAATCACTCAAATCTGTCACAGGCTCTTGTGCAGCTGAATTCTCAGGGAAGCGGGGGCTGGTCTGCTATAAGGCTTTGGGACGAGACCTCCGTTTTGTATGAGGACAACTGCATAGGCGCTGACCTTACACATAATATGCCCAAAGCTGACGGCAGCTGCGGTATAAGCGTCTGCAGTGATGCTCAGGGAGGAAAACATATAAAAATAAGTGCCTATCTAAGTACAGCGGGAGACGATTTGCGCCTTGATCAGTGCTATGATATAAGCCCGCTGTATGCTCAGAGAAATGAACAGCTGCGCATTTACAGGCGGGTATTTTTAATTATGGTGGTTAGCTGCGGAGTTCTCAGCTGGGCGCTGGCCTATTGGCTTACAAGACCTCTTTCTGCCCTTTCCAAAGCCTCCAAGCGCTTTGCGGAGGGCAATCTGTCGTACAGGGCAGAAGTTCGCTCTCAGGACGAACTGGGGGATTTGACAAGAGATTTTAACTCAATGGCCGAAAAGCTGGAAGAGAATATTGAAACCATTCAGGAATCGGCGGCAAGGCAGGAAAGCTTTATGGGAAACTTTGCCCATGAGATGAAAAACCCCATGACTTCAATTATCGGCTATGCAGAACTGATACGAGGCCAGATGCTTGATGAGCGGGAGCAGATGGATGCCGCAAACTACATATTTTCTGAAGGAAAGCGTCTTGAAAGCCTTTCCCTGAAGCTGTTGGATATTCTTGTTTTAAAGAAAAATCAGGTTAAATTACAGCCTGCAAAGCCCTCACAGATTATAGGCAGCATGGTTCAGCACTTGCAGAGGGTGTATGCGGAAAAGGGAATTGTGTTAAGGTGCAGAGCTCAGGACGGCTGGTGTATGTTAGAGCCTGACCTTGTAAAATCCATGCTGGTAAACCTTTTGGATAATGCCAGAAAAGCAATGGATAAGGGCGGAAATATTTACATAGTCTCGGAAATGACCGATGAAGGCTGCGTAATAAGAGTCCATGATACGGGACGGGGTATTCCGCCGGAAGAACTGAGCAAATTAACCGAAGCATTTTACAGAGTGGATAAGAGCCGCTCAAGAGCTCAGGGGGGTGTGGGTCTTGGACTTGCGCTGTGCAATGAGATAGTCAAGCTCCATGACGGCAGCCTTAAATTTGAAAGCCGAATAGGTAACGGAACATGCGTAACGGCGGAGCTGAAAGGCGGACGGATATGAGAGAAAAAAAGGCTCTAAAACATGTAAAGCCTAAGGAGAAAAAGAAGCATAAGTGGTGGGACAGCATTTTGCAGGGGCTTATTTTGGCCCTTATGTCTCTTGCTGCTGTGGCTGCCGGACTGTCTATACCGGGTTTAGCCGCCGGAATGCAGGATAAAAGAGTTGATAAATTTCAGCGTGAGGTGGAGCTTGAACCCGGTGCGCTGAGCCTCACCAGTGACGGCACCAAGATAGAAAAAATAATGCTTGCAAAAAAATTTGTATACAGCAGTACCGATGATTTCAGACCGGTGGAACTGGAAAACGGCAGATTTCTTACCGAAGGGGAGGCAAAAGACCGTATCAGGGATGTGTTCGAAATTGCCAAAGATACGGGACTGTATGTGGGCATGTCAGGTGACTGGAATAATATTCAGGGAAAGCCTGTACTGCTTATTCCCGCAAGCGGCGATGAATCCACCGGCCTTGTGTGGATTGTAAGTTCTCATTTTGAACTGGGAGACACCCTATGCGTCCTTCAATTTGTAGTGGATGACTCAAGCGGCCTTGTTACAGCATTGAAAATTCAGGGGCCTATTGGCATGATGCCGGAAGACAGACCGGAGACTTTAAAAAAACTTGCGGAAAATCTAAGTGCCTATTACGCCTTTTCGGACACCCAGCTTGTGCCCCAAAGTGAGGAAGAGCTTACTTCCGGCAGCAGTGATGAGTGTTTTATATATTTTAAGCGTGAGGGAGAGATAATTCTGGAACTCCCCGTTACTCTCGGTGACTCAATGTGGGCAATAAGGTGAAAAATCTCCACGGTATACACAAATGATACAAATAGTATGCAGAACTGATACAAGCATAGTTTATAATATGTCTGCGTTTAGAAAATCAGGAGGGACGGTTAAATGCAGGCATACGAGAAAAATCGGAAAAAAGCGATTTTGATTGGAGTATTGGGCGGACTTCTGTGCCTTGTTATAATCGGGCTGCTGGCCGCCCGTGTGCTTATCTGGTCTAAGGACAGGCAGGAGACAAGACTGCTTGTGCTGGTTAACGACTGGAACAGTATGGATTCCGCAGATTTTAAAGTGAAGCTGAAAAAGCTTTCATGCGGTATAGAGTTGGACACCCGCTGTGCGGCGGATTTTGAGCAAATGCTTTCCGACTGCTGTATTGCAGGCTGTGACCCTGTGGTGCTGGACGGTTACAGAAGCCGTGATGAGCAGGACAGGCTGTATAATAATGAATACCGGCAATATATATCTCAGGGAAAAACTCCCCAGGAGGCAATGGCACTTACCGTACGGAAAGTTCCACGTCCCGGCAGAAGTGAGCATGAACTGGGGCTTTCGGTTGATATAGCAGACGGAAAATACAGAGAGCTTGACGAAAAGCAGGCTGAAACAGATACTGCAAAGTGGCTCATGGAAAATTCATGGCGCTACGGCTTCGTTCTCCGATACCCGGAAGGAACTGAGGGTATTACCGGCATGATCTATCAGCCATGGCACTATCGCTATGTGGGAAAAAAGGCAGCAGAGCAGATGAACGAGCTTGATATTTGCCTTGAGGAATATTTGCAGATGTTTTTTCCCGAAAATGCTGTAATAGTACATAGAAAATAAAAAATGAAGGTCTTTTGACCTTCATTTTTTATACTAAAAGTATAACGGTTATTACTGCCGCCGTAATTATAAACACAGACAAAAGACAGATTATAATATATTTTTTCTGCCCTGTGGGAGGGACATTACGGCTTACATAGCCCTCCGCCGCCGCTTTGGCCTGGTTTAAAAGTTCGTTTCTGCTTATATCGGAAGAGAGAAAATAATCGTCCCGAAGGAAAAACACCGCCTGCCGAAACATGGGATTTGGAGGCTTTACGACGATTATATTCTGCATTTTCCCCTTAAGTCTGACCTCTGAGCGGGGAGAGTGCCTTCCGCTGCGGGTGAATAGCTTATCCCTGAGATTTTCATTTGAGTTTGTGCTCATTGCCGTTCCTCCACGCGGACAGTCAGAACCGTCATGTCGTCCTCGGTTCCGTAGCAGTTTTCAGCCGCTTTTATTACTTTGCGTGCCAGACTCTTCATATCATCATAATCTTCTGCCAGTATATCCTTGAGCCAGCCGTCGTCCGAGTCTGCTATTACCCCGTCAGAAGCAATTACGGCAGTGCAGCCCGGCTTTAATCTCATACGCACAATGTCAGGAGCTATGCCTTCCCCGTCTGTAAGACCTGCCGCCAGAGTTTCACCCTTAATGCGGCGTATATTTTTTCCGTTTTTAACGTATGAGGGGGCGGCACCGTATTTATAAAAGCAGGTTTCACCGCTGAAGAGGTCAACACACATAAGGTCAACGGTTGCAAAGCCCCATGTGTCAGGGCCACGGAGAAGCATGACCGAATTTAATATTTTCATTGCCACCGCAGGGTCAACTCCTGAGCGCAGAAATTTTTCCAGTATTGAAACCACCTGAGTGCTGTCCTTTGCGGCCTCGTCTCCGCAGCCCATACCGTCTGAGAGGAGAACACACAAAACGCCTGCATCTGTTTTAAAGTAGCTGCCCTTATCTCCGCTGACTTTTTCGCCCTTCTTTTTCAGCGCCGCTATGCCCACGGAGACAGCCAAAGGCTCAGCTTCAAGCAGCGTCATTCTGGACTCGCCTTCTTTGTCGGCATATGGCCTGCAAAGCCGTACCCCCACAACGGAAGACAGCTTTTCAAGGTAATCCTTATCTTTAAGAATGGGAGCAAGGCTGCCGCTTTCAATAATTGCGTGCATTCTGCCGCCGCTGTCACGGTATACGGCGGCTTCACCGTCAATTTCAAGAGCTCTCATATAGCGGAGCAGCCGCCTTTCTGCCAGAGGGTCGGAGCCGTTTATGCTTCCCAGCTCCTCCGCCACATTTCCCAATACCTGTGCCATGTCGGAATACTGCCCCCATGCAACGCTCCTGCTCTCTGAAAGCCGTACTCTGAGCTGACGGCGATAGCTGAGACCCCGAAGCTCACCGTTAACTGCGGCTACAAATGCCGGAAGACCTATGCACTTCTCCCTGAAAAATCCCGGCAGGTCGGTTGCTCTTAAACTGCCGTTTTCTATCATGGCTTTTGTGGCATCATTCATGGCGGAAAGTGTGTCCACATAGTCTGCGTTCCAGCAGAGGTTTTTGTTTTTACAGCCCACACATACCTCATCTGCCGCCCGATCAAATACCCTTGCTATATTTTCATCGTTATAAGGCTCCTCAATATTTTTCCGCAGTATTTCAAATAAGTCTCCGTAAGCCTCGCTTAAATTTTTTACTCGTCCGGCTACAAAGCGCCGAAGACCTGTTTCGCCTTTTCCCCGCTCCATGGACTGAAATGCAAGCCCTATGTGGTTTAAAAAGGACGAGGGCAGAAGCATAAATACAACCGAGGCACAAAAGACCTCAAAAAGAGCGCTTATATACACATTTGTGTTCCATGCACACACCACCGAAAGAGCACCGGAAAGAATAAAGGACAGCAGGAAAATCAGCCTGCCATGCTTTCCGAAAGCACCGGATAAAAGACCGCAGAGAGCATATGACATGGTATAAAAAGGAGTACCCATATGGCATATATCCATTGCAAGACCTAAGACAGTGCCAACGGCGGCACCGGTAAACATGCCGCCTTTAAGTGCAGAACACATTACAAACAGCAGAGCTATAAATCTGCCAAGGGATACAACACCGAAAAATTCAATTCTGGAAAATGCCATAAGAGCACTGGAAACCATGATAACGCATGAAATGCTGTGAAGCAGCTCTGCGTTTTCCGTGCTTCCCGGCTGGGACAATGCTTCCTTAAAAAAGAATGTTCCGCCGAAAGCCAGCGCAGTTTCGAGAAAAAGCTCCGCAAACAGGGGAATTTCCCGCTCAGGTATGTAAAAACTGCCTAAAAATCCTGTAAGCGCCATTACCGCTCCGGCAGCGGCAGGCATAAAAAACTTTTGCTTATAAATACTCAGCTCATGGAATACAAAGGATATTGTGTATATAAGCACGGCGGAAGCAATGTAGCGTATGCCCCATTCCACACCCCCTGACACAAGATACCCCAGCGCCGCTCCCGCGAGAGCGAATACACCCGATATACCCGGCCCCGAACAGGCAACCATTGCCATGCCAAGGGGCGCACCGTTTTCCAAAATTCGGGCGCATGACATGGTAAATCCCAAAACCATGTAAATTCCGCATCGTGCCGCCATTAAAAAGCGCCTGTCGATTTTTCCCCCTGCTGCTGCCCTTATGGCAGACAGCCTCCCCTGTGATGCAAAGGACATTTTTCCTTCCTCCCGAGTTAACATAAGATAAATTTATTATAGTTATGTTATTACGAAAAGGGGGTCACTTGGCGCTGTAAAATATATACTTATTTAAGAGAGAAATGAACGGAAATAATAGAGACAGTATAGCCCGTTCATAATTCTGAATATAAAAAAAGCTCTCCGAAAAGGAGAGCTTTTTCCTGTATGAGCTTAACATTATTTTACAAAAATTGTATATCAGCCCTTTAAGGTCAATACCATTTCCAATCAGCCACTTCGGGCATGTCAACTCCGTATTTTGAGATATACTGTCTGTGCTCTACCAGCTTATCTTTCATCTGCTGTATAAGATATGCGCCTCTGTTACCAAGCTGAGGAAGATTGTATACGGCAGACTGGACAAGATTAAAGCGATCCAGATGGTTCAGCACTCTCATGTCAAAAGCGGTAGTGATGGTTCCTTCTTCTATATAGCCCCGCACATGGATATTTTTGTTGTGGCGCTTATAGGTTAGCTCATGGATAAGGGACGGATAGCCGTGGAATGCAAAAATTATGGGCTTATCGGTGGTGAATATAGAGTCATATTCATGCTGGGACAGACCGTGGGGGTGCTGTTCTTCAGACTGTAAACGCATAAGGTCTACAACGTTTACAACTCTTATTTTCAGTTCCGGGAAAGCATCACGCAAAATTGTGACGGCTGCCAGAGTTTCCAGTGTGGGAGTGTCACCGCAGCAGGCCATTACAATGTCCGGCTCTTCTCCCTTATCGGTGGAAGCCCACTGCCAAATGCCTATACCCTGAGTGCAGTGCTTTACAGCCTGCTCCATGGTGAGCCACTGGGGACGGGGATGCTTTGAGGCAACTATTACGTTAACATAGTTACGGCTGCGTATGCAGTGGTCAAAGCAGCTTAAAAGGCAGTTTGCATCGGGAGGCAGATAGAGGCGTACAACATCCGCCTTCTTATTTGCAACGTGGTCAAGGAAACCGGGGTCCTGATGGGTGAATCCGTTGTGGTCCTGCTGCCAAACGTTGGAGGCCAGAACATAGTTTAGAGAGGCTATCTTTGCTCTCCATGGCAGCTGATCGCAGACTTTGAGCCATTTTGCGTGCTGAGAGAACATAGAGTCAACTATTCTTATAAATGCCTCATAGGAGTTAAAGAAACCGTGACGGCCGGTGAGCAGATAGCCCTCCAAAAGACCCTGACATACATGCTCGGAGAGCATGGAGTCCATAACTCTGCCGTTTTCCGAAAGGTGGTCGTCCTCGGGTATGGTATCTCCGTTCCATACTCTGTCGGTGGCATCAAATATGGCTGAGAGACGGTTTGATGCAGTCTCATCAGGGCCAAAGGAGCGGAAGTTACGGGAGGCCTCATTCAGCTTATAAATATCTCTTACAAATTTACCCAGCTCTGCCATGTCCTGACTTTCAACGGCACCGGGGAAGGGGACGGTAACGCCGTATTCCCTGAAATCAGGCATACGCAGGTCACGGAGCAGCAGTCCTCCGTTAGCGTTGGGATTTGCGCCCATGCGCTGTTTTCCTTTGGGAGGAAGCTCTAAAAGTTCAGGAACGGGAACACCGTTTTCATCAAACAGCTCCTCAGGCTTATAGCTGCGAAGCCACTGCTCTATCTGCTTTATATGCTCCTCACTGTCGGGCTGTATGGGAACCTGATGGGCTCTCCAGTAGTCCTCAACTTTAAGACCGTCCACATATTCAGGCCCTGTCCAGCCCTTAGGAGTCCGCAGAACTATCATGGGCCAGCGGGGGCGGACTTTAACGGCATTGTCTCTGGCTTCATGCTGATAATTCAAAATGCTCTCTATGCACTCATCCAGAGTATCCGCCATTTGTCTGTGCATTTTCATAGGATCGGAGCCCTCTACGAAGTAGGGAGTCCAGCCGCAGCCGCGGAGAAAATCTTCCAGTTCTTCATGTGATATACGAGAGAGAATTGTGGGGTTTGCGATTTTGTAGCCGTTGAGGTGCAGAATAGGGAGGACCGCACCGTCTGTTGCGGGGGAGAGGAATTTATTGAGCTGCCATGAAGTGGCAAGAGGGCCTGTCTCCGCCTCACCGTCACCTACTACACAGGCAGCGATTAAATCCGGGTTATCGGTTACTGCTCCGAAAGCGTGGGACAGGGAATAACCCAGCTCACCGCCCTCATTTATGGAGCCGGGAGTTTCGGGCGCAACATGAGACGGAATACCGCCGGGGAAAGAGAACTGCTTGAAGAGTCTCTTCATACCCTCCTTATCCCGGCTTATATTGGGGTAGACCTCCTGATAACTGCCGTCCAGCCAGTCCTGAGCAACCATAGCGTTGCCGCCGTGACCGGGGCCGGAGAGGTATATCATGTTGAGATCAAATTCTTTTATAACACGGTTTAAGTGAGTATAAATAAAGTTCTGACCCGGGCATGTGCCCCAATGGCCTACGATTTTCTTTTTTATCTTGTCAGCCGTAAGGGGCGTTTGAAGCAGAGGGTCGTCCAGCAGGTAAAGCTGGCATGCGGTTAGATAATTGGCGGCCCGCCAGTATTTATCCATGCTTTTAAGCTGGCTTTCGGTGGCGGGAGTTCTTTTAGAGTATGACATATTGACCTCCTTTAATTAATAAAACAGAAATTGCTATTTTTTTAACTTGCCAAGTATATTTATATCACATTTTCCCAATTAGTCTATGCACAAATTTTACAAATATATGTTTTTTCATACGAATTTACGTTTTAAACAAAAAACGCCTTGAAAATATGACTCATTTCCCTTTACTCTTGTAATAATAGCATTAGCATGGTAAAATATCTCAGGTAAATAACGGGGGTGAGCTTAATGGATGAAGAGGAGAGAAAAGAAGTTATTGATTTTGACGCCTTCCATGAAAAAAGAACAGAAGAATTGACGGAGCTTTTGGACAAAAGAGACATGAAACAGCTTCGGCACAGAATGGAAGAATTGTACGATTATGACGTTGCTGAATTTTTGTCTCAAATTGAGGACAACAGAATGCCTATGGTGTTCAGACTGCTCAGCAAGGAAACTGCCGCTGCCGTTTTTGCAAATTTTGAGGCTCCGGAGCAGGAGCGTATCATTAACTCCATTACGGACTCTGAACTTTCCGGCATAATTGAAGAACTTTATCTTGACGATGCTGTTGATATGCTGGAGGAAATGCCGGCAAACGTTGTAAAGCGTGTTATGCGGACAGCCAGACCGGATACAAGAAAGCTTATAAACCAGTTTCTTCAGTATCCTGACAACTCTGCCGGAAGTATTATGACGGCTGAGTTTGTGGATTTGAAAAAATACATGAACGTAAAGGAATCATTTGCCAGAATACGTCGCATAGGAGAGGATAAGGAGACAATATACGTCTGTTTTGTTATTTCCTCCGACAGAAAACTGGAGGGTATAGTCACGGTAAAGGATCTGCTTCTTGCCGATGATGACACGGTCATTGAGGACCTTATGGAGACTGATATAATCTCTGCCTCCACAACAGAAGATCAGGAGAGCGTTTCGGAGAAGTTCTCAAACTATGACCTTATGGCCCTGCCGGTGGTTGATAAAGAGGGAAGGCTTGTGGGCATCGTCACGGTTGACGATATTATAGACGTCATGGAACAGGAGACCACTGAGGACTTTGAAATCATGGCAGGTATGACACCCTCAGACAAGCCATATTCCAGAACAAGTACTGTGGAAATGTGGAAAAACCGTATACCATGGCTTATGTTTCTTATGCTGTCGGCAACCTTTACCAGCATGATACTCACATCCTTTGAAAACATGCTTGCGGTGCAGGCAGGACTTGTGGCCTTTATACCTATGCTGATGGGTACCGGGGGAAACTCCGGCGCTCAGGCTTCCACAGCCGTTATACGAAGCCTTTCTCTGGGCGATATTGAGCCTAAGGACGCATTAAAGGTAATGTGGAAGGAGTGGAAGGTGTCTCTGCTTTGCGGCCTTTCACTTGCTGTTATTAACTTTGTGAAAATGCTTATTTTGGACGGCTGGATTTTAAAGAATGACAGCGTTACCGTTCTGGTGGCTGCTACCGTCAGTCTTTCCATAGTGTTTATCGTAATGTTTGCAAAGGTGGTTGGCTCTACTCTGCCAATTCTTGCGGAGAAAATCGGGGTTGACCCGGCGGTTATGGCAAATCCGCTTATCTCCACCGTTACTGACGCTGTGTCTCTGCTTATTTATATCTACGTTGCAAAGCTTATACTTCATATCTGATTTCGGAGGAGATTTATGGATTTTTCCGGGCTTTTAATCAAAATGCTGATCTTTGTTGTTCTTATGCTGACAGGCTATGCCTTTGCAAGAAAGGGCTTGGCAGGTCCCGAATTTACAAAGACAGCAAGCAGCCTTGTTGTAAACATTTTTGTGCCGGCAACTATTATAAATTCTGTGCTTAAAATTAGCCCCGACACAGTTGAGATGAATCTGGGGCTTGTATTTGCAGTTGTGACTCTGGCTATGGCCGCAGGCTTCATTCTGGCGGCTCTTGCGGGGCTGTTTATACCCGCTGTAAAAAAAGGCGGTGCTGTATTCCAGCTCCTTATGGCAACACCTAACACTATGTTCATTGCCCTGCCGGTTCTGGAGTATATTTTCGGCTCTGTTGCAGTGTTTTACAGCGCCCTTTCCTGCATACCCTTTAACATGATCCTCTTTACCTACGGTATATGGCTACTCAAAAGGGGAACGGGAGAAAACAAGGTAAACTTAAAGGACGTTTTGAGCGTACCGCTGCTTTCAGCGGTAATTGCGGCTGCGGTTTTCTTTATTCAGCCCCCGGTGCCAAGGGTGGTTTCTGAGTTTTTAAGCAGCATATCCGGGGCAACAATGCCTATGTCAATGATAGTTATAGGCACCTCATTAGGGGCAGTTAATCTGGTGGATACGTTTAAAAACGGAAAGCTTTATTTTACCAGCTTCTTCAGGCTCGTTTTCGTACCTGCCGTGGTTTGGCTTTTGTGCTCATTTTTAACCTCAGATCCTGTACTGCTTATTTCTGCCGTAATACTGGCGGCAAGTCCTGCCGCAATTCTCGTCTCTATACTTTCAATACAGTATACGGGAGAAGGGGAATTTGCTTCTGAGGGTATACTTCACAGCACGGTGCTGTCCGTTCTTGCAATTCCTTTCTGGGTATATATTATGAGCGCTGTTTTATAAGTTTTAAAGGCGGAATGGCAGGCAAAGGTGTTTTACTGTGCTTACCGTTCCGCTTTTTCCTGTATTTATTTAGCTGAAAGGAGCTTATTTATGCACATTCCCGCATGTGAAAGCTGTGATGTTGAAATCCTGAGCTTTGACCGTGCCTTAGAGCTGTCGGGAAAAAGCGGCGGATATGATGTTAATAAATGGCTGTATGTGCCGGACTTTTACACAGAGTACCGTTACATATTGGGAACTAAGGGCAAAAATCCTCTTATATGTATAGGGATAAATCCCTCAACTGCTGAGCCTGACAATCTGGACAACACTTTAAAATCCGTTGAACGGATAGCCAAGGGCAACGGGTTTGACAGTTTTATTATGTTCAATGTTTATGCCCAGCGGGCAACCAGACCCGATGACATGGACACAAAGCTCAATGAAATTCTGCACAGAGAAAACATGGAGGCTTTCAGGTACATACTAAAAAGGGTTTCCGACGGAGGCGTATCACCTGCCGTTTGGGCGGCATGGGGTACAATAGTTGAAAAACGGGACTACCTTCCTTACTGCCTGCGGGAAATGGCGGATTTAGGCATAGAGTACGGGGCACACTGGGTATGTGCCGGTAAGTGTTCCAAAAAAGGCCATCCTCACCACCCGCTGTACCTGCGTAAGGATGAAAAGACGGTGAATTTTGATATTGAGGAGTATTTGAATTCATTATGAGTAATAATAAATTTAAATTAGCCGTTGTTCAGCTCAGAACGGAATTAAACTTAGATAAGACTATGGAAAAAGCCGAACATATGATAAAAGAGGCCGCAGACAACGGAGCAAATGTTGTTGTGCTGCCGGAGATGTTCTCCTGCCCTTACGATAAGCAGTACTTTAAAAGCTTTGCCGCTTTGGGACACGAGAACACCGTAAAGCATATGGAAAGCTGGGCCGGAGAAAACGGCATTATCCTTGTGGGCGGCTCAGTGCCCGAAAGGGACGGAGAAAGGCTGTATAATACCTGCTTTGTATTTAACGAAAAGGGAGAGCAAATTGCAAGGCACAGGAAGATACATCTTTTCGATGTGGATATTCCCGGAATGAGATTTAAGGAATCTAATAATTTTGAGCCGGGGGATGAAATTACCGTTTTTGACACAGAATACGGAAAAATGGGTTGTGCTGTCTGCTTCGATCTGCGCTTTCCCGAACTTTTCAGGGCTATGGCTGTAAGAGGAGCTGAGGTTATTATAGTTCCGGCTCAGTTTAATATGAAAACAGGCCCCGCTCACTGGGAAATGACTCTCAAAATGAGAGCCTTGGACAATGAGGTGTTTTTGGCAGGCGCATCCGCTGCCAGATATGAGGGCTTCAGCTATGAGTGCTGGGGTCATTCAGCCATTGTTTCACCCTACGGAGAGGTACTCTCAAGCTGTGACGAAAAGGAGCAGATAATATACTCCGATATAGATTTAAACAGGGTTGAGGAAGTGAGACGGCAGCTCCCCACTTTCTTAAAGCTGAGACGTGATGTTTATAAAGTGGCCGAATGATGAAAATTTACGAAAATATAGAGAGATACTCTCCTGTAAATGAACAGGAGAAAAGGGACAAAGAGCTTATATTGAATTTCCTGAAAAATAATTCCGACGCTTTCTTAAGGTCAAACAAGCTTGCACACATGACCGCTTCAGCGTGGTGCGTGAATAAAAACAGGGACAAGGTCTTGATGGTTTATCACAATATTTATGACTCTTGGTCATGGACGGGAGGACACGCTGACGGCGATGAAAACCTCCTGAGTGTGGCTTTGAGGGAGCTGAGTGAAGAGACAGGAATTAAAAATCCCAAAGCTCTCAGCGAAGATATATATTCCCTTGAGGTGCTCACAGTTGACGGTCACGAAAAAAGGGGAGAGTATGTGCCATCACATCTTCACATGAATGTTACCTACCTTATAGAAGCCTATGAGGAAGAGGAATTAAAGGTATGTGAGGGCGAAAACAGCGGTGTGCGGTGGTTTACATTGGACGGAGCGATTCAAGCTGTCACGGAGCCGTGGATGGCAGAGAGAATTTATAAAAAACTGAATGAAAAACTTAAAACCATAAAAAAATGACGGTCGTCTGACCGTCATTTTTAATTATATAATTCTTCTTACCTCGTAGCCGCGGTCCTGATAGTAACCGGAAAGCTCTGAGGTGACAACGCCGATGCGGGAGTTTGCAGCGTGAACAAACATATTGTTTCCTATGTAGATACCAACGTGCCCTATGTAATCTCCGCCGGAATAGAAGCAGATAATATCACCGGCCTGCATATCATTAGGCTCTACGTGAACTCCGTTTCTGGCCTGATCACAGGCAACTCTGTTCAGGCTGTATCCGAAATGAGCAAAAACATAAGAGGTAAAGCCTGAGCAGTCAAAGCCCGTCTCAGGAGACATACCGCCCCATGAATAGTTGTAACCAACGTATTGAAGGGCATAGTCTGCAATCTTTCGACCCAGCTCTGAACCGCCGGTGCTCTGATGGCTGTATTCTCCGGCCTTAACATAGCTTGAGAACACATATCCTGCCTGACCGTCATATGTTACCGCTGTCCAGTCTCCTTGTGTGCCGGTGATAATGACTTCGTTTCCGTAGAAAAACTCGCCCAATATCTCAGAAGAGGTGGAGGGTGCGGAACGGAAACGAACGTTATTTCCTGTAATATATCCCGGTTCACCGTCGGTAGATGGGCTGCCCTCAGGGGGTAAAGGCTCAGAAGAAGCTGTATCCTTCTCGGTAACATAGCTTGAGTACACAAAGCCGTCCACTCCGTTTATGGTGCAGGCTGTCCAGTCACCGGATACACCGGTAATGGTAAGCTCAGTGCCACGGTTATAGGAATCTATAATACTGTGACTGGTGGAAGGACCGGTACGGAAACGCACATAGTCTCCGTTAATATAACCTGCCTTGTGTTCGGTGGGAGTCACTTCGTTATCAGGCTTTGAAGGCTCAGCCGGTTCAGGACTTTCAGCCGGGACAGAAGGTTCCTCCGGTTCCGGACTTTCAGCAGGCACGGAAGGCTCCTCAGACTCCGGACTCTCCACAGGCACGGAGGGCTCCTCAGGTTCCGGACTCTCAGCCGGTTCGGAAGGCTCTTCCGGGTCTATAATGCTTATACCGCCGTCTGAATTATCGGAATTGTTTGTTCCGGAATTCTGGTCTGTCTCACTGTCTGAGCCGGAAAAGCTCTCCTCAAAGCTTTCCTCATAGCCGGGTTTATATCCGTCATCGTCGTAGGAAGGCACACTGCGGCTAATGTAGTCGCTGTATATATAACCGGACTGGCCGTTTATAATACAGGCTGTCCAATCCCCTGAAGTGCCGGTAATCTGAACCTCTTTTCCCCTGTTGTACTCACCCAGAATGGATGAGCCGGTGGAAGGGCCGGAACGAAAACGGACATACATTCCGTCTATGTAGCCTACTCCGTCGGAAGTGACTATATCAGCATTTTGATAATCGTCGTTTATCTTCAGGTAGCCTGAGGACATAAAACCGTCCTGACCGTTGTAGCTCACCGCATACCAGTCTGAGTTGGAGCGGTTTGTAACGGTGACAGATGTGCCCTTGGGCAGACAATCCACAATCCTGTAATTCAGGCCGGGACCTGAACGCATGTTGACCTCACTGCCGGTAACTGTGGCAGAGTCTGCAAAAGCGGTAGCCGACAGCAGACAGCACATAAAAACTGAGGCAGTAAATGTCTTTATAATTTTCTTGCGCATTTTACAACATATCCTTCTTTGTAGTTTATCTGGAGGAAAGCGCACGCTCCAGCCAAACCGCAGCCACATCTATGGCGTTGTAAAGGCTGTCCTTCTCTGTCTTTTTCACGATCTTTTCCCTTGTCTTTATGGACGGATCGGTAAGCTGAAGCTGAACAGAAACTCTGGTTGCTACGTCCAGATTGCTGACTTTCTTAGTGTCCAGAATTTGCAGCATGATAATGTGAGAGTCGGAAAAGCTGCCGTAATAAATAATGTTGTCTTTCCTCTGGAGAGGATGACCTTTATACTCCAATGTATTTGCCAACAAAAGCACCTCCAGTGTTGTAACTAAAATGTAACACAATGAATTTAAAATGTCAACGGGAAAAAACAGGTAAAATTGCTGAATTTACCATGTTATAGGGTCTAAGTGGGGGAAAAAGCCGTAAAAACGGCTTTTCTCCCCATGAAAATAAAGTGCAGGGACTTAAATCAGCCGAAGATTATAATTCCGTCGCTTCCTCCGCCGTCACCGTAATCTCCGTCGGAGCCGCCGTTATCGCCGCCGTAGCCATCATCATATCCCCCTTCAAAATTGCCCTCAAAGCCGCTTGAATCGCCGCCTTCATGAGTGCTGCCTGAGTTGCCGCCGTCGATAATAATGTCGTTTCCGCCGGTGGAATTATCAGTATGGGGATCTATAATGTTGCCCTCCTCGTCGATGATAAGGTCGCTCTCGTAATCTTCCAGATCCTCATCAAGACCGAAAATGCCGGTGTTTCCGCCCAGATATGGGGGTGTGAAATTTCGCCATTCCAGACCTTCATGCAGCGGATGCATTACCTTGTTGAAAAGCTGAGCCGCAGGGTTTCCGTTTGAGCTAATGGTTGCCGGAATATCAAATCCTGTCCAGACGGCCGCTGCATAGTAGGGGGTGACTCCGCAGAACCAACGGTCTTTTGTGTCGCCGGAAGTACCGGTTTTACCTGCAACAGGCATGTTCCACAGTCTTGCCGCCCTGCCGGTACCGTTTTCAACTGCATTTTGCAGCATGTAAGTCATAACATATGCGGTATTGGGGTCAAATGCTGCTATGGTTTTGGGTGAATTGTCAATTACAATGTTTCCCTTGGCGTCAGTCACCATGGAATAGGAACGGGAATAGGTGAATGTGCCGTCATTTGCGAAAGTTGCGAAAGCCTGAGCCATTTCACGGACTGTTGCGCCGTTTGTAAGCTGGCCCAAGGCCATGGGGGAATAGGAAATATCGTCAGGAACAAGATGCTCAAAGCCCAGACGTTCTGTAAGGTAATCGTAACAGGTTTGAGGCGTAAGCTTATCAACTATCTGTGCCGCAACCGTATTCAATGAATGCTGGAGAGCGGTATAAATAGTAATAACACCCAGATTCTGATAGCTGTCGTTATGGGGGAACCAGTCAGTTCCCTCCAGTTTAATGTTTTGCGAGTCGTTAACCAAAGTATCCGGAGTTATTAGACCCTCGTTCACAGCCGGACCGTAAGCGGCTAAGGGCTTAAAGGAAGAACCGGGGGCTCTGGTAGTCTTTGTAGCACGGTTTAGCGGGAAGTTACGGTCTTTAATTCCCACACCGCCGGCAAGACCCAGAATTCTGCCGTCATGGGGGTCCATTATAACGATAGAGCTCTGAAGCTGCTGACCGTTGCCGCCGCTGGCGGGGGGAATGGCAGTAAGGTCGGTATAGACAGAGTCTATGGTAGACTGGACATTCATATCCATACAGCAGTAAATCTTATAACCGCTGTTATAAAGAAGCATGCGGGCCGCATCAAGGCTGATGCCTTTGAGTTCCATAAGGTCGTTCAACACATCATCTATGACCACTTCTTCATAGTAGGTATAAATATTCTGAGTGTATTCCTCACCGGGAGAGCGGGTAAACACCAGCTCCTCAGCTACGGCTTCTTTATAGGTGTCGTAGTCAATAAATCCCTGCTCATACATCTCTCTCAGAATTGTCTCCTGACGCTCCTTGTTGTTCTGCTCACTGTAAAAGGGGTCATAGTAGGTGGGAAGGTTTGTAATTCCCACAATGGAGGCACACTCCGCAAGGCTCAGTTCCGACACATCCTTTCCGAAGTATGTCTCGGCGGCGGCCTGAACACCGTAACAGCTTTCACCGAAGTAGACAGCGTTAAGATACCATTGCATTATTTCCTGCTTGTCGTACTTCTTTTCAAGCTCTAAGGCTCCGAAAATTTCCGTGAGCTTTCGGGAGATTGTAACATCATCGTGACCTGTCAGGTTTTTAATGAGCTGCTGAGTAATTGTAGAGCCGCCGAAGCTGCTGTTCATTTTGGCGAACATCTCAACGAATGCGCCGGATGTACGGTACCAGTCCACACCCTTGTGCTCGTAAAAGCGCTTATCTTCAATAGCGATAAGAGCCTTTTCCATATAAGGCGGAATATCCTCATAATCCACCCATTTGCGCTTATACTTTCCTGCTAAGGTTACAAGCTCGTTCCAGTTTCCGCCGGAGTCCTGATAGTAAATCGTGCTGGACTCGCTGAGCTTGTAGTCTTCCAAAGATAAATCCAAATCTGGAACAAGACATGTCTTTACATAGTAGGCGAAAACACAGGCGAACAAAAGCCCGGTCATCAGAAAGATGAGAAGCAGAGTGCCGAGTACTTTAAACACGGAGCTTACAATGACAGCCGCACCTTCTATGCCGTAGTCAGCGGTTTTAAATATCATCTGTCTAACATGCTTTTTGTCCCCCTGAGTTTCCGGGACTTGGGGCAGGTTTTCTTTTCCCTGCTCCGAACCCATGTCCTTATCGGGATCAGTATTCATCTTTCGTTAAGCACCTCCTTCACATTGATAATTTTAATATTAGAATAAAATGAAATGGGTACAATAACTTCATCATACCAATTCTGAACTACAATTATAACACAGTCTGTCAATCCCGTGTAGAGAAAATGTAAATTTTTAAGAAAATATGTTTTCCCGCCTTTAATTCTGCCTCGCAAAATAAAAAATATGAAAGGCAAAGGGTATATATAAACCGGAAAAGGGGATAATTCACAAAAGAAACGTGGGAGGGGGCAATGATAATTAAAATCAAAATCAGGATCGTGATACTGTGTCTTCTCCTGACGGCGGCGCTGTATATGGGCTCTCAGGCAATAGGAAGCCTTCAGAGCGGAAAGCAATGCTCGCTGCCGGAGGAAATTTACGGAGATTTTGCCGCTAAAGCCGACACTGCCCAGTTTTTCGTTAAGAATAACGATGGATTCGTTACCGTATTTAAGGATAAAAAATTCCGTAAAATTTTGACCGTTACGGAAATAGAAACCGCTTTTTTGAGAAAAACAGACCGGGCTATGCTGGAAACAGGTATACCGGTGGCAGACAGAACTGAACTTTTACGTTTGCTTGAAGATTTGGGTTCATAAAAGTATTGATTTTCTCTTAAACATGGTATAAAATAAATGTGCTGATAGAGGGAGGCAGAAATTATGAGTGAAGACTTCGGAAGCGATTTTATTACTATTGTAGATGATGACGGACAGGAGTTTGAACTTGAAGTTCTTGACTCTCTGGAATATAAAGGTAAGAGCTATGTGGCTTTCCTGCCTGCGGATATGAATGAGGATGATCCCGACTACGGTATGATTATCCTGCGTTCCAATCTGGAGGAAAACGGTGAAGAGGTTTTTGATACTATCGATGACGACGATGAACTTCAGGAAGTCTACGACAGCTTTATGAAAATCCTTTTTGATGATGAGGAAGAATAAAGAGAGTTATAAACTCTGAGGGGAGTGCATAGTTATATAGTGCTCCCGCAAATATTAAACAGATAAAGTTCCTGCTGTGTGCGTGTCGTCTTTTGACCCTTGTGGCTCATTAAACCCACATTTATTATAAGGGACGCTGATTTGAATCTGCGGATTGCAGGCCTCCCGGCCCAAAAGGTTGGAAGTTGGAAGCAGAGAAACAGAACTTAGGCGACCCACCTGCCTTTTCGTGCAGGTTATAATTGAGCCAACACGGCATTTGCGGGTTCCTTCCCCGGACGAAAGTCCGGGGAAGTCTTTTTATGCTTTATTGGGGCACAATTATTAAACGGTACAATAAAGTTTCATTAAAGTAGAATACACATAAAATATGCTGTCCAAAACAAAAAATTAATTTGCACGGACAATACGTGAAAGTCCTCCGATATTCATGATACCGGAGGACTTTTTTATGTATTACTGTATCAGACAACACCCTGAGCCATCATAGCCTCAGCCACCTTCAAAAATCCCGCAACGTTTGCACCCAGCATCAAATCTCCGGGTTTTCCGCACTCAACAGATGCGTCATAGCAGGAGGTGTAAATGTTCTTCATTATTCCGTGAAGCTTTTCGTCAACCTCATCAAAGCTCCATGACATACGGAGGGAGTTCTGACTCATTTCAAGACCGGAGGTTGCCACACCGCCGGCGTTGGAGGCTTTACCGGGGCTGTAAAGCAGACCGTTTTCCTGAACCGCAGCTATGGCTTCGGGAGTGAGGGGCATGTTTGCGCCTTCAAACACAGCCATTGCGCCGTTTGCTATAAGTGCTTTTGCACCTGCCTCGTCCATCTCGTTCTGGGAGGCGCAGGGCATGGCAATATCACACTTTACGTTCCAGATACCGGAGCAGCCTTCATGGTATTCTGAACCGGGAACTTCTTCTGCGTACACGCTGATGCGCTCTCTCCGCTTTTGCTTAATATCAAAAAGCTTTTCAAGGTTAATTCCCCTGGGGTCATACACATAGCCTTTGGAGTCACTCATGGCAATGACCCTGCCGCCCAGCTGCATACACTTCTGTGCAGCGTACTGTGCAACATTACCGGAGCCTGAAACTATAACATCCTTGCCCTGAAAACTGTCGTTTTTCTGGTGCTTTAAGACCTCGGAGGCAAAGTAGCAAATGCCGTAGCCGGTGGCCTGAGTTCTGGCAAGAGATCCGCCGTAGCTGAGGCCTTTACCTGTAATAACGCCCCCGTCAAAGCGGTCAACTATCTTTTTGTACTGACCGAAGAGATAGCCCACTTCTCTTGCGCCAACTCCGATGTCACCGGCGGGAGTATCAGTAAACTGACCTATATGTCTGTACAGCTCAGTCATAAAGCTCTGACAGAAGCGCATTACCTCATTGTCGGATTTGCCCTTGGGGTCAAAGTCCGATCCGCCCTTACCTCCGCCCATGGGCAGTGTAGTAAGGGAGTTTTTGAGAATCTGCTCAAAGCCCAAAAACTTTATAACAGAGAGATTTACCGAAGGATGAAAACGGAGACCGCCTTTATAGGGGCCTATTGCGGAGTTAAACTGCACTCTGTAACCCCGGTTTACATGAACGTTGCCGTTGTCGTCAGTCCATGGAACTCTGAATTCAATAACCCTCTCCGGCTCTACAAAACGCTCCAAAAGACCGGCCTTTTCCCACTCAGGGTGTTTGGGGACAACATATTCCAGAGACTCAAAAACCTCACGGACAGCCTGCAAAAATTCCTTTTCATGGCCGTCTCTTGCTTCCACCTGTGCGTATACACGTTTAAGATATTCGTTATTAAGCATGTTTCGCTCCTCACTTTAACGATTTAAAACTTTTTATTAAAACTTTTCGGTTTGCCTTATTATAACACCCTAATTATTCATGCACAATATAAAAAATGACCGAAATCAGTTTTTTATGCAATAAATTTTCCAATTAAAAAAGCTGTGCCTCGGAAAAAACGAGACACAGCCTAAAATATTTTATTTTACCTCAACGCCCAGTACTCCACGCTCTGCACGGTCGTCTGTACGCTTTTTCAGGTATTGGAGAGCCTTTTCAATGCACTCAAGTGCAAGCTGGTTTTCCTCGCATGGGAACGGTCCCTGCTGAAAACCTTTAAGACGGTCTCTGACAATCTCCAGTAAATCGTCATCTCTTAATCCGTTAGCAGGCTCACGACGGCTTCTGGCACCCTGCTGGAAACGAATATAGCCCATTATAAGCTGATCTGTGGAGTCGAGAACCGTGTAGAAATGGTTAGCGCCGCTGTGGTCGGCGTTATCGGTAGCATAGGCATGGTTGAGCAGGTACTTCTGCTGTATAGTATCAAGTTTACGCATTTTAATAATTCCTTTCCTATTATAATATTATTCTTAGGGGCGCAGACCCATTCCGCCTTCAAGGGTAATGGTCTCACCGTTCATATATTTGAAATCGGGATTTGCGAGCTGTACGCACACTCTGCCTATTTCGGTCTCAGTGTCGGCATAGTGGCCGGCGGGAGGCATGTGGACATTGGCAGCGAAAGCCTCGGGGAAATCCTCTTTAAACTTTTCCAGCTGGCAGGTCCATGCCAGAGGGCATATAACGTTTACATTTATTCCGTATTTGCCCCATTCAGTGGCGGCAACACGGGAAAGACCTCTTATACCTTCCTTGGCGGCGGCATATGCACACTGACCGAAGTTACCGAAGAGACCTGCGCCGGACGCAAAGTTAATAACGCTGCCGTGGGATATTGCCAGAAACGGGTAGCAGGCTTTCATATAATAGAAGGCTGCATATAACCCTGAATATATGGCAAGGTCAAACTGCTCCGTTGAGTGAGATTCGATAGGAACTCCGGAGGCAGATGCCTGAGCGTTATTTATAAGCACCTGAATATCTCCGAACTCCTCATGGGCCCTTAAAACGGCCTTTGAAATCATTTCCTCGTTGTTTGCTCCTGCGTGAACATCCACCTGCAGAGGGAGTACCCTGATGCCGTAAAGCCTTTCAAGCTCTTCCTTTGCGCTTTCCAATTTTTTCATGTTGCGTCCCGTGATTACCAGATTGCAGCCTTCCTTTGCATAGGCTGTGGCTATACCGTAGCCTATGGAGCCGCAGCGACCGTTAGATAAAATGGAACGTCCGCCGCCGGTTATAATGGCGGTCTTACCTGTCAAAAAGCCCATATTTATTTACCTGCCTTCCTTGTTGCTTTGTTCGGTTTAATGTATGTGCTTAATATAGCATTAATTGTGCAAAATGTAAATTTATTTATAATTTAACAAGGCATAAATAAACAAAATTGTATAAAATGCCAAAATGTGAGCCGGATTATAATCCAAATTGACGGAAACAAACAGGAAAAACAGGTACATTGTGAAGCAATTATCAACAATAAAATAACAATATTTTATGATAATATTTTGACTTAAAAAGCAGGTCGGCAAACACTGAATTTTTAGTTCACTAAGTTAGACAAAACAGAAGCAAAAAGAATATATTTTACATCGTAACCGCAGTATTTGCTAATAAAAAGTTGACAAAATCCATAATTTTTCTACACGAATAAAAAACCGGAAAATAGGGAAGAAAAATTCAGCTTTCACTCTTTCAATAAAAAAATAAAAAATGAAGCCGCAACACTGCGACTTCATTTTTTATTATGAAATTAAGCTAAAATTTCCTTTTCCAGTTCTTCCACTTCTTTTACAAAGAGAGTGTTTTCCCCATCAGAGGGCATAAGGAAGCCGTTTCTGGGAGATACGGAGAAGGAACCGACAGCCGGACCGTCCATAAGGCATGAGCGCTTGAACTGCTGGGAGAAAAGACGCTTGCAGTAGCTCTTTAACCAGCGCAGCAGCTCCTCATCTGTAAACTGCTTGCCGTAAGCCTGCTTTGCAAGACGGAATGTCTTTGAAGGAGTAAAGCCGCACATAAGCATTTTGTGGGTGAAAAAGTCCTGAAGACTGTAAGAGCCAACTGCGTCCTCGCTTTTCTGCTCTATCTGATCATCGTGGATAGGCAGAAGCTCAGGAGTTACAGGGCAGTCCAGAACGTCCCAAAGAGCGGCGGCAAGGACTTTATCCTGGGTGTGCTCGGCTATAAAGCGGACATTTGCACGAACCTGAGTTTTGGTAAGGCCCATGTTAACATCGTACATGCTGGTGTGGTCACCGTTATAGGTGCACCAGCCGTCAATAAATTCGCTCAGGTCTTCAGTACCTACATCAAGACCGTTTACTTTGTTTGCAATGTCCATAAGAACCATTGTACGCATACGGGCCTGAGCGTTCTCAAATGCAATGGAGTAGTCATCGTGAGCGTGGCCTATATCGTCAAAGTGCTGATATACGCTCTTACCTATATCTATAACTCTTACCTCTGCACCGCACTGCTCGGCAACGACTATAGCGTTGGACTTTGTGCGGGATGAGGTGCCGAAGCAGGGGAGAGTGCATGCAACAACATTCTCGGCAGGCAGACCCAGCTTTTTGACGGCCATTGCGCATACCATAACGCAGAGAGTGGAGTCAACACCGCCGGAGATACCCACAACGCAGTGGTCAAGACCGGCATACTCCATGCGCTTGCAGAGAGCAGTTACCTGTATGTCAAGAACCCGTCTGCAATAATCGTCCATGTCCTCCGGTTTTTCGGGCAGGTGGGGATACATGCTGTAAGTTCTGGTGAGCTGGGTTTCAACAGGCTCCATGCCGAAAAGGTACTCGTCGTGGGAATTATCGTCCCAAAAGCCGCCCTTTTCCAGACGAATGTTAACCATGTGCTCCACGTCAATCTCACTAATTGCAAGGCTGTTTTCCCCCTCGGACTGAGCCAGAATTTCTCCGTCCTCAGACACCATGCAAAGACCGGAATAAACATTATCGGTAGTGCTTTCACCCTTGCCGGGGGCTGCCATTACAAGACCGCAGCGGAGGCGCTTTGACTGGTAGCGGGCATTAAGCTGAGCATTGCCGGTTGAGGTGACAGTCTCGGGAAAAGATGCCATCTGAGCTATAATGGTGGCACCGGCCTGAGCGTGCCAGACAGAGGGAGGTATAACAGCGTCCAAATCTGCGCCAAGCTCCACGGCAACGGTGAAGCCGTCAACAGCGTCGCAGGTAAACAGACTGTCGCTTCTTAAAAGCAGAGTTTCAAGCTTACCGATGTTAACAAGCTTTGCTTCCTCAACGGCAGAGCCGGTAAAGGGACCGTCGTAGCAGTTTTCGGCGGGGACAAGACCCATAAGCTCCCCGTTATAGATAACGGCAGCGCAGCTGTAAAGCTTTCCGCCGTCAGCAAAAGGCAGACCCACAAAGGAAAGCATATCTATGCCCTCGGTGGCAGATACTACATGTACCAGAGCCTCTTTTGCACCCTCAAGAAGAACTTTGTGGCTTATTAAATCATAGCAGCTGCAGCCGGTAAGGCTCAGTTCGGGGAAAACAAGAACCTTTACCCCCTTGTCTGCGGCGTCTTTAATACATTCAATTATACGTTCAGCGTTAAAATCTGTGTCGGCAACCTTTATTACAGGAGAGGCTGCCCCTACCTTAATAAACCCATGCTTCACTATTATTACCTCGAAAATCTTTAAATTCTAAAAAGTTACTACTATACTATTTATATTATATATATTTCTTAAAAGTTAATTCTCTCTAAAATGTAATCCTTTACCTGAGAAATGGGGATACGAACCTGCTCCATAGAATCCCTCTCACGAATGGTTACGCAGTCATCCTTGGGGTCGGTATCAGTGCCCACGGTATTAAAGTCAAAGGTGACACAGAAAGGAGTACCTATCTCATCCTCACGGCGGTAACGCTTACCGATGGAACCGGTCTCGTCGTAATCGCACATAAACACCTTGGACAGCTCATTATAAAGCTCTCTTGCAGGGGCTGTAAGGACTTCTTTTTTGCTCAGAGGCAGAATAGCGCACTTATAGGGTGCGAGAGCGGGGTGGAGATGCAAAACGGTGCGGACATCGTTATTGCCCTTCTTGTCCTGACCTACTACCTGCTCGTCGTATGCTTCAACCAGAACGGAAAGCACAGTACGCTCAACACCCAGAGAAGGCTCAATAACATAGGGAATGTAGTGCTCATTCTTTTCCTGATCGTAGTAGCTCAGATCCTGACCGGAAACAGTCTGGTGCTGAGTAAGGTCGTAATCGGTACGATCGGCAACACCCCACAGTTCACCCCAGCCGAAGGGGAAGAGGAACTCAAAGTCGGTAGTTGCCTTGGAGTAGAAGCAAAGCTCCTCAGGATCGTGATCCCTGAGACGAAGATTTTCGTCTTTGAGACCCAGAGACAGCAGAAAATTGTGGCAGAATGAACGCCAGTAGTCAAACCATTCCAAATCTGTGCCGGGCTCGCAGAAAAATTCCAGCTCCATCTGTTCAAACTCACGGACACGGAAAATAAAATTACCGGGGGTAATCTCGTTTCTGAAACTTTTACCTATCTGAGCAATACCGAAGGGAAGTTTGCGTCTGGTGGAGCGCTGAACATTTACAAAGTTTGTAAATATGCCCTGAGCGGTTTCGGGGCGGAGATAGACCGTGTTTTTGGCGTTCTCGGTAACACCCTGAAAGGTCTTGAACATCAGGTTAAACTGACGAATATCTGTAAAATTATGCTTGCCGCAGGTGGGGCAGGGGATTTCGTGCTCGTCAATGAAGGCCTTCATCTCGTCCTGAGAGAAAGCGTCAATGGGCTTTGAAAGCTCAAAGCCGGTGCTGCCGCACCAATCTTCTATAAGCTTATCTGCTCTGAAGCGCTCCTTACACTCACGGCAGTCCATAAGAGGGTCGGAAAAGCCGCCCAGATGACCGGAAGCCACCCAAGTCTGGGGGTTCATAAGAATTGCGGCATCAAGGCCCACGTTGTACTGGTTTTCCTGTACGAACTTTTTCCACCAGGCCTTTTTAATATTGTTCTTAAGCTCTACGCCCAGAGGGCCGTAGTCCCATGTGTTGGCAAGGCCGCCGTAGATTTCGGAGCCGGCGAAAATGAAACCTCTGTTTTTGCATAGGGCAACAATCTTGTCCATTGTTTTTTCTGTGTTTTTCATTAATACAATCCTTTCCCGCGGCTGGCTGCCGCAGAGATATTTTTTACCTGTTGCAGGTAACAATTAAATATATCACAGCTTTGAGATATTATCAAGGACGAAAGGCTTTATCCCACAAACAATTATGAGGAAAATATAAATTTTTACATGCACTTTAAAATAATGAAAGGAACTATGTTCAATTAATCCTAAAACAGCAGAAAATAATTCTTAAAAATAATAAAAATTCCTTTTCTGCTCTTCCATATATTGCAACATGGTGTATAATGTCCGGGTAGAGATAAAGAGTCGGAGTGAATAAAATGAGAAATACCCAAGAAAACAAAGATACTTCGGAGGAAGTTAAAAAGAAAGGACACAGACTTGCATCCGGTCTTATAATTGCAGCAGTGTGCCTTATTGTTCTGGCTGCGGCACTTGTATTTGCAGATGGACGGCATGTGCGTTTTTACTTTCGGGGAGAAACAGAAATACAGCAGGAATACGGGGAAGAGTTTAATGAACCGGAGATTTGGGCTGTAAGCGCAGGCAGGCTTTTCGGTGAAGGAAAGAGACATTTGAATGTGGAGACGGAGGGTGAAGTTGACACGGGACAGCTGGGAAAATACACCCTTAACTATAAAGTTCGCTACTTGGGCAGGGAAGTTTCAGCACAACGTATAGTGAACGTGGTTGACAGCAAGGGGCCGGAAATTACCCTTAACTATAAGGAAGGCTATGAACCTGACTGGTTCACAGGTTACGAGGAAGAGGGTTACACCGCTTACGATAAGCTGGACGGAGACGTAACGGATAAGGTTGAGCGAGTGGATTATCCGGACAGATTTGAGTATAGGGTCACTGACTCTCAAGGCAACAGCACCACGGTTACAAGAGAGTCCAGTTTTACCGATACCGCACCTAAAATTCAGCTTTTGGGTGAAGGTGAAAGTGAAATAAAGGCGGGGCGACATTATAAAGACCCCGGTGTTAAAGTTCTTGACAGCAAAGGTAACGACCTTTCAGGCTATGTGCAGACGGAAGGTAAAGTAATCCCCGACACGCCGGGAGAGTATCAGATAAGATACTATCTTGAAAATTCTCAGGGCGAAGTGGTTGAGGTTTACAGAAAGGTAACGGTAACACCCAACGAAAATCTTGAGAGCATAAATCCGGAAGAAAAGACAATTTATCTTACCTTTGATGACGGCCCCGGTCCATACACAGACAGGCTTTTGGATGTGCTTGCGAAATATGATGTAAAAGTAACCTTCTTTGTTACCTGCCTCAATTCCGATTACAGTGACTGCATAGGCAGGGCATACCGGGAAGGACACAGCATAGGCGCTCACACTGCAAGCCATAACTATAAAAATGTATATTCCAGCGAAGAGGCTTATTTTGAAGACCTTGACCGGATTCAGGAGCTTATTTATGAGCAGACAGGAGAATATACTGACCTTGTCCGTTTTCCCGGCGGAAGTTCAAATACCGTAAGCAACTTTAACCCCGGCATAATGACGCGGCTCTCTCAGGCTCTTACAGACTCAGGCTATCAGTATTTTGACTGGAACGTATCCAGCGGCGATGCAGGAGAGACTACAAAGACCTCCGTTGTAGTGGAGAATGTGACCTCAGGCTGCAGCGGGAAAAAAGCATCAGTGGTGCTTCAGCACGATATAAAGGATTACAGCGTAGACGCAGTGGAGAATATCATAAGATGGGGCATTGATAACGGATACACTTTCCGCCCTTTGAACGTGGACAGTCCCGGGGCCCATCACACCATAGCAAACTAAATTTAAATAATTATTTTAGGAGAGAAAAATATGATACTGGCTATTGATGTGGGAAACACAAATATTGTTTTAGGATGTATAGAGGACGGGAAAATTCTAAATGAAGTCAGAATACACACAGATGTTTTAAGCACGGATGCTGAATATGCCATAAAGCTAAAGCAGATACTGGAAATATACAACATTAACCCCGAGGATTTTGAAGGAGCAATAATTTCATCCGTTGTACCTCAGGTTACTGAGGCTTTAATCCGTTCTGTAGACCGGATAAGCGGCATTACTCCTATGGTAGTTGGGCCGGGAATGAAAACAGGACTTAACGTGAGAATAGATGACCCCACAACTCTGGCCGGAGATCTGGTAGTGGGAAGCGTGGGAGCTATTTCATATTACGGCGCACCAATCATAATTTTAGATATGGGAACAGCCACAACTATGGTTGTTGTGGATAAAAACAACTCATATATAGGCGGTGCGATTATGCCGGGAGTTAAGCTTTCATATTCTGCGCTGTCATCCGGCACCAGCCTTCTGCCTGATATTTCCATTACAGCTCCCAAAAAGCTAATCGGCACAAATACTGTGGACTCTATGCGCTCCGGCGCTGTGTTCGGGTCAGCCGCAATGATTGACGGCTTAATAGACAGAATGGAGGAGGAACTTGGATATGAATGCAGCATCATTGCAAACGGCGGCATTGCCCAGGCCATAACTCCTTACTGCAAACATAAGATAGAGTTGGACAATGACCTTATTTTAAAAGGTCTGTGGGTCATATATAAAAAGAACAAAAAATGAAAAAAAGACCGGGAAAAACTTTCCCGGTCTGAGGCTGTCGAAAAACTCCTTCGGAGATTTTCGACAAAGAGCTACGGTCTGAGCAGCGCATAATTTGTCCGCCTTTGGCGAACAAATTCCACACTCTCAGACCGAGAAGTATTTTTTCCAAGGTACACGCCCTTGGAAAAAATGAATTTAATTTTCTTTGCCGCTGCGGCGGCAAACTCTGCGAGGCTATTTTGACAAGCTGAGACCGGGAAAAAACTTTCCCGGTCTTTTACTTTACTGTAAAATTACTCTTCTATCCACTTTTTGGTTTCGGCTCTGAGCCAATCTGCCCATTGGTCTATGCCCTCTCCTGTTCGGGCACTGATGGGAATTATCTTTATGTTGGGGTTAAGGCGCTTAACGTACTTTTCACAGTTTTCCATACTGAAATCAAAGTAGGGAAGAACGTCTGTTTTGTTAATAAGAAGAACATCGCAAATGGAAAACATCAGCGGGTACTTTAAGGGCTTGTCGTCTCCCTCAGGTACGGACAGAATCATGGCGTTTTTAACAGCGCCTGTATCAAACTCTGCGGGACAAACCAAGTTGCCTACGTTTTCCAGAATAGCCAAATCCACATCGTCTACCTCAAGGCCCTCAAGACCCTGCTTTGTCATGCCTGCATCCAAATGACACATGCCGCCGGTGTGAAGCTGAATGACCTTTGCACCTGTCTTTTCGATTGCAGCGGCGTCAACGTCGGAGTCAATATCGGCCTCCATAACACCTATTTTGAATTCGTCTTTCAAAGCGGCGATGGTGGCTTTAAGAGTTGTTGTTTTGCCGGAGCCGGGAGAACTCATCAGGTTTAAAAGAAATGTTTTATTCTTCTTAAGCTCCTGTCTCAGTCTGTCAGCCTCTCTGTCGTTGCTTTCAAAGACGCTCTTCTTGATTTCAAGTACTCTGAATCCTTCCATGTTGCACCTCGCTTATAAAATTTATTATATCAGCACCCTTATTCCAGAGGGATATTTACTAAACTTCCGCTGCTGCCGGTGACTGTGGGGAGCTTGCCGTCCCAGTTCTCAAGGAACTTGTTGCGCAGAACACCGTCTGTAATGGACTCTGCAATCTTTTTGTTAGCCTCAGCCTCGGCCTCGGCCTTAATAAGCTCAGCGTCTGCCTCGCCCTTGGCCTCAATGCGCTTTACCTCCGCATCTGCGTCAGCCTCTATCTTTTTTCTCTGAGCCTCAGTCTCGGCTCTGAGCTTATTCTGCTGTGCAACCTGCTTTTCCTCAACTGCATTGGTAAATGCCTCGGTAAAGGCCATGTTCTCTATGGATGTGCTCACAAGCTCCACATTAAACTCGCTGAGCTTAGTGGAGAGAAGTTCTTCAATGCCGGTAGCAAGAGCTGTGCGGTCGCTGACAAGAGCCTCGGCGGAGTATTTTGCGGTTACTACCTTTGTAGCCTCGGTTATACATGGAATTATGACGGTATCATAATAATTTATGCCTATGGTTTTGTAAATTTCCTGTGCGTTTGCCTTGTTTATCTGATAGTTCACGGTGTAAGTCATGGAGACTTCCTGAATATCAGAGGAGAAACAAGACAGGTCCACAGTCTGTTTCTGAATTCTGTTGTCCATCATAATTACCTTTTGCCAGGGATATTTCATATGTACACCGGAATCCAGCGTGTAGTCCTCCACGCTGCCGAAGGTGGTGACAACGCCGGTGTGACCTGTTGGAATCATGGTAATGCTGCATGATATAATAATAAGCAGCAAGACGACAACAGGTATAATGATCAGAAGCTTGCCTTTACGCCGTGTTTTAACGGGACGAGCCTTATAGGTAGTGGTTTCCATGATTATTTCCTTTCTGTAATTAAAAATACTTATTGTATTTTAGCACAGAAAACCTGCTTAATCAACATCTATCGGTAAATCTCACGGCATAATACAGCTGATTTGAGCCTTGAATTCAGCCTCAAAATTTTCCTGATTTTTTATAAAATCCCTGTCAAATTCAGGTAAATGCAGCTCTTTTTCCCGGGAAACGGACAGCAAAAGGTTCTCAAACTGATTTGTACCCTCAAATTCGCCTAAGGAAACTAACGGTACAAGACCGCTCTTCAAACTCAGCTCTTTGGCTCTTTCTTCGGAAAACAGCCATGAAAGAAACTGAGCGGTTGACTTCTGCTCCCGTCCGTCACGAATACATACCGCAAGACCGGAACTGCGGGCATAAAGGGAATTATCCGGCTTCATGGAGGGCATAAGGCTGATTTTAAATTCTGACAAATCCATGCCCTGAAGAGAGGAGCCGAAAACTCCCGCAAAGGCCAAATGTCCTTCTTTTATAAGCTGGGCGCTGCCTTCATCTGCAATGTTCAAGCCCCCCGTAAACACCCCGTTGGCAATGCTGTTATAAATTTCCTTATAAAGGGGGCTTTTTATATCCAGCTCCTGCACCCCGTGAAACTCCTTACCGGCGGAGAGCATTTCATAGTAAAATAACTCAGGCAGTCTTTGCAGAGAAAGGAAAGGTAGCCCTTCCTTTTCTCCGTACTCTTCGGCTGCTTTACACAGGGTTTTAAAGTCCTTAAAATTCTGCTCTTCTTTTCCGCACAACAGGGGAATATCTCCGCCTATGGGGAAATAACTGCGGCCTGTCTGGGGGGAGCGCCGGATAATATAGTCCGGAAATTCAATTTCACGGCCGATAAAAAGAGAACCTATATCACGGCAAAGACCCAGAGAATTCAGTTCCTCCGCTTTTGCCTGAGTACAAATGATAAGGTCGGGGCGAAGGGCATTAAAACCTTCTGATAAGGATTTAAAATCAGGAAATGTGCGAATGGAGACAGGGAGATAGTCCCCCTTTATATTTTTATTGTATTTTTCTATTTCATTTCTCAGCTCCGGCAGCAGGGCCTCATCTTCCAGACACCAGATGCTGACGCTGTCTCGACTTTCTTCTCTCTTGCCGCATGCAGAGAGAAAAAGACTTATTATTAATATGAAAATCAAAGCTGATTTTTTCATTATATACCACTCCTTACGGAAAAACTGTTTAAATATAAAATTACTACTCCACTTTTGACTGAAAGTAACCTAAAATTTTAAAAATATCCACCACTTAAAATATAGCTTGACATAAAACCTCATTTTAGCAATAATACAATAAGAAAAGAAAAGAGGTTAAATTATGAAATATGAAGCTGTACTTTTAGATATGGACGGAACAGTCCTTGACACTGTTGGGGATATACAGGATTCATTAAATGCCTCACTGAGAGAGTTTAATCTTCCTGAGGTGGATACCCAAAAAACCAAAGCAAATCTGGGAAATGCCTCCCGCTACCTTATAACTCACTGCGTGCCGGAGGGAACTACGGCTGAGCTTACGGAAAAGGTGCTGAATTTTTATCTTCCCTATTATGACGCACACAGTCACATAAAAACAAGACCTTATGACGGAATTTTAGAATTAATGGAAAATCTTAAAAATTCCGGCCTGCGTCTGGCTATAATTTCAAATAAGCCTATGAGCACGGTTAAAGGACTGGCAGAGGAGTTTTTCCCCGGAAAGCTTGAATGTGCCGTAGGTCAGAGCCATGACGTGAGAAGAAAGCCTGCCCCGGATATGGTGCTTAAAGCCGTTGAGGATATGGGGCTGAGTATAGATAAATGCGTTTATGTGGGGGACACCGAGGTGGATATTAAAACTGCCGATAATGCCGGTATGGACTGCATCTCAGTGAGCTGGGGCTTTAGAACGAAGGAGCAGCTTTTAAAGGCAGGCGCATCAAGAATTGCCGACAGCGTACAGGTGCTTTATCACATTATAACAGAATAAATGGAAAAGGAGGAAAAAATTTTCCTCCTTTTTTGTTGACAAAACTGTTATAACTGTGTATACTGTGCATACACAGAAGAAGGGAGGCAAAAATGAAAATAATTATCGACAACCAGAGCGGCAAACCTATATATGAGCAGATATATTTTCAGCTCAAGAACCAGATAATAAGCGGCCAGCTGCCGGAGGACAGTCCTCTTCCTTCAATAAGAAATCTGGCAAAGGACATGCGTATAAGCGTAATTACCACAAAGCGTGCCTATGAAGAGCTTGAAAATGAAGGCTTTATATATACTCTTCCCGGAAAGGGCTCCTTTGTAGCCAAAGCTAATACGGAGCTTCTCAGAGAGGAGAACCTGAGAAAAATCGAGGAACACCTTGAAGCGGCGCTGGATTTGGCGCAAAGCTGTAAATTGAGTAAAAAAGACATAATAGAAATGCTGGACTGTATAATGGAGGAAGATAAATGAACGCATTGGAAATTAAAAATGTCTCCAAAAGCTACGAGGGATTTAAGCTTGATAATGTGAGCCTGTGCCTGCCTGAGGGCTGTATTTTAGGGCTGATAGGCGAAAACGGAGCGGGAAAATCCACCCTTATCCGCATCCTTATGGGTATAACCAAAAGCGACGGCGGCGAAATCAGGATTTTAGGCCGAGACAGCAAAAGGGAAATGGAGCTTATAAAAGAGGATATTGGCTTTGTTCCCGATACGGTGGGACTGCCCGGTTTTATGAATTTGAGGCAGATAGGAAGCTTTATGGCGGGAAACTATAAAAACTGGAACGGAGAAAAATATAAGGAGCTGCTTCAAAAATTCGACCTTCAGGGAGATAAAAAGTTCAAGGACTTTTCAAAAGGCATGAGAATGAAGGCGGGGCTTGCGGTTGCCATGAGCCACGGGGCAAAGCTTCTTATACTGGATGAGGCAACCTCCGGCCTTGACCCTGTGATAAGAGATGAAATTCTGGATATTTTCCTTGAATTTACAAGAGAACCCGACCACTCCGTTTTGATTTCCTCCCACATAGTCTCCGACCTTGAAAAGCTCTGCGATTACATAGCCTTTCTGCACAAAGGGAAAATCATGCTTTTTGAGGAAAAAGATGCACTCAGAGATAAATACGCCCTTGTAAAATGCGGCGCTGATGAGCTTTCGGGAATTTCTCAGGAGGATATTATAGGCAAAAAGATAAATCCCTACGGAGCGGAAGCGATAATGAAGCGCAGTGCGGTTAAAAACGGAATGAATATTTCCAACGTGGATATAGAACAGCTGTTTATATTCATGGCAAAGGAGGACGAAAAGTGAAAGAATTTATAAAAAAAGATATGCTCTATATAAAGGCATACCACAAGTTTAATCTTTTGTTTTCAATGGTCTTTATTTTGTCTGCCGCTGCAAGCTTAGGCAATAACTATTTTGCGGTTTACGGTGTGGTGTTTTTAGCCATGATAAGCTCCAGTCTTATAAGTTATGATGAGACCGAGCAGTTTGTTTTCTATGCCATCAGCCTTCCCAAAGGCAGAGAAAAGCTGGTCAGCTCAAAGTACATTTCAAATCTTATTATTTGCGCTTTTGGAATTCTGGCAGCGCTGGTGTTCTACCTCATCAGGTTTTGGACAAAGGCAGACTGGGAAATTGAAAATATGTGTCTGATGCTTTCGATTCTCTGCTTTGTAGGCATGGGTATTCCCTCTTTTATGCTGCCTTTTGATTTCGCCCTTGGGGTTAAAAAAGGCAGACTTCCGAGTATAGTTGTAATCGGTTTCATTTTCGGCCTTATAACTTATTTGGGGCTTGTATATGACGGCGGCGGTATGCCTAATTTTGTACTCCTGCTTATTGTTCTTGCATCATTCATTTTGTATGCAGTTTCATGGTGCATATCATTAAAAATATACAAAAAGAAAAGCTTTTAAATAAAGGCAGACCCCAAAGGTCTGCCTTTTTGCTTTAGAGCGGCTGTTTTTTAATCTGCGCCCAGCGGCGGGGATACTTCATGGGAGTATCTGCCACCTTTTTAAATATAAGTGCGTTGTGGCGCTTGTCAGTGCCGGGAACATCGTACTGAACAGTTTTAACATACTCTCCGCCCAGAATATTAATTCCCTTTTTAGCCTCCTCCAGCTCCTCAGAACCGGCAGGGCCTTTCATTGCGATGAACAGACCGCCCTTTTTAACGAAAGGCAGGCACAGCTCGGAGAGAAGTCCAAGCCTTGCAACGGCTCTGGAAACAACAATATCGAAATTCTGACGGTAGGCGGGAGGCGCTTCCTCCGCTCTCATGTGTACGCATTTAACATCGTCTAAATTAAGCTTATGGCACAGACGGGTTAAAAAGTTTATTCTTTTTTCCAGACTGTCCAGCAGACACAAATCAATGTCCGGCTTTAATATCTTTAAAACAAGACCGGGAAAGCCGGCGCCTGAACCTACATCCAGCACCTTTTTATTATTGAAATCTGCCATGCCAAGCAGTGCGGCACAGTCCAAAAAGTGCAGCTTTGCTATGTCATTTTCGCCGGAAATGGCGGTAAGGTTCATAACCTTGTTGCATTCTTCCAGTTCATCGCAGTAAATTCTGAGCCTTGACATGGCTTCAGCGTTACAGCAAATGTTCAGCTCCCCAAGTCCCTGTGAAACAATATCCTCAAGCATTATAATTAACTCCTGTAAAAATCGTGATCTCCTATACTTACCACAAATTCCAAATCATTTTCAAACCAAGTGCTGTCACCAAGACGCGGATTGACAAAATACATGGAATCTCCAACGGTATTGTAGCCTTCCATACACATACATGCGGCAATGACTGAGCGCTCATCAGGCTCTAAAAAAATGCCGTTGGTGGATGCGGGGTCAAACTGAACCACCTGAGGGCTGCGCTCAAATATAACATCGTAAACCGTATTTGGAAAATGCTCACTGTTAACCCGATTATACACCACATTTCCAACGCCTATAAGCCCTTCCATCGGCTGGTCTTTGGCCTCGGTATAAATTATCCGTGAAAGCCAGTACAGATCGTCGCTTTCAAATTTTGTGGTGTAGTAATCAGGGCCGCCTCTCAAAAGCGTGAGCACTCCGTTATCCATTTCTGCCCTCATATCCTGTGGGGAGAAATCTATTTTAACGCCGAAAAGCCTCTCAATTAAATCCTTTGGCAGGTATATTCTGCCATCAACATTAAGATAATGATTGGGTGTATAGAAATAGCGGCTATCCGCCATCATATAGTCAAGAGAATTCCAGCCCATCAGCTCAAAGCCCGGAAAAGCCATAGTGAAGCTTTCCTCTAAAATTTGAGTTTCAAAGCTTAAATCGAAATAGGCGCAAAGAGCATCAGGGGCTAAAAATAAAGTCTCATTTTCATAATAGCCTCTGTCACTTAAAAGCCCGTCAAAATATACCTTAACAACCGGATACGGAGCTTTCTTCCTTTGAAGGGGCGCCTGAATAGAGGGACTGTGGGAAAACTCCTGCACACTCTCAGGCTCTTGATGATTTTCGCCGCAGCCCGTCAGCAGGAGCAGAGCCGTAAGGAGAAAAAATAAAAAACGGCTCTGAGAGGGGGGCTTCATTTTGCGGCTTCTTCCTTATAAAGCTTTAAAGCGGCTGCAAGCTGGTCTGGGCAGGATGTATTTTTTCTGCCGCATGTAGTGCCTTCAAGCCTTGTTATAACATCGTCTATATTCATGCCCTGAACAAGCTTTGAGATGCCTTTAAGGTTACCGTCACATCCGCCTAATACATTAAGGCTCTTTATTATGTCATCCTCTACATCAATATCCATTCGCATAGAGCATACGCCTTTGGGATTATATGAGAATTTCATGTCATTACCCTCCAAATTTTATTTTTATGTACCGAGAAAATATAACACAGAGTTAAAGTCTTTGCAAGTATTCAGAGAGCTTGAGTGAATAAATTTAATATCCGTACATATTTATAGTGTGAATAGCTTAGATGGGGCGGTGTTTCTATGGGCTTTGCTAAAAAACTTGCGCTGGCGGGACTTATTATACTGGGGCTGTATACCCTTAAAACTCATGGTTTTTTTATCGGAAAAGGGAATGAAAATGCAGTTTGTGAAGAAGAGACGGAAATAAATGAGGAAAAAACAGCTCCGCCATCCCCCGCAATAGAAAAAAGCGGCGAGGAAACCTTTGCTCAGGAAGAAGGGGAAGGGTCACCCGAGGACCCGGGGCCGGAGGAAACAATTCAGGAAACTATTATAGAAGATCCTCAGCCTCTTCGATCCTATATGGAGACAAGCTGGAAGGAAGAAATTCTGGAAACCAACATAAAAGGCGGTCTCAGCATAAAAAACGCTACAAGTTACGACGTGGATGCCGGCGCTCTTTTAAGTCAGGGCCCCTCTGTCACCCTACCGGCGGAAGGCCCTCAAATACTCATAATGCACACTCACGGCAGCGAGGCTTATACTCAGGCGGGCCTTGACCACTATGAGGCTAATGACGACCACAGAACGGAAAATAAAGAATTCAATATAATTCGTATAGGCGATGAGCTTACATCTATATTTGAACAGGCAGGACTGAGGGTTCTCCACGACAGGGAAATCTACGACTACCCAAGCTACACCGGTTCATATAACCGCTCAGGTGCGGCTGTTGAAAAATACCTGCAGGAGTACCCCGATATAGCGGTGGTGCTGGATGTTCACAGAGATGCTCTCGGAGCAAACGGAGTTGTTTATAAGACAATGGCAGAGGAGGAAGGAGTATGTGCAAGCCAAATAATGCTGCTTGCAGGCTCGGATAATTCAGGCCTTGACCACCCCTACTGGCAGGACAATCTTTCCCTTGCACTGTATCTGCAAAATGCGGTTAGCGCAAGACATCCCAGTCTTATGCGTCCGGTATCTCTTGTTAAGGAGCGATATAACCAGCAGCTGACCAGAGGCTCACTTATAATTGAAGTGGGAAGTTCGGGAAATACATTGCAGGAGGCACTGGCGGCAATAAGACTTTTTGCCGATGCTGCCGCTCCCGCTCTTTTGGAATTGACGGAACAATAAAAATGTCATATTTATTATGACAAAAAAATCATATAAAAAACTCTTTACAAATAAAATATGCTGTGGTATATTTAAATCACAAATTAAGAATGATTACTGATTTTGAAAGGGACAGGCACATGGAGCTGAAGAGGAACAAGAGCAAAAAACGAGAAGCTATTTATGAAGCTCTCGCAAAAGTTACATGTCACCCCACCGCCGAAATGCTGTATGAAAGTCTTAAAGACGATTATCCGGAACTGAGCCTTGGCACAGTGTACCGCAATCTGGCAGTCTTAGAGGAAGACGGCAGAATAATAAGCGTAAGCCATGACGGGGGACACACCCACTATGACGCAAGAACCCAACCCCACGCCCACTTTATCTGCCGCAAATGCCAAAGCGTTATGGATATGGATTTAATGGATAAAACAGAAAGGCTGTATAAAAGCATTGAAAACAGCTGCGGTTTTAAGGTAGAGAGCCATTCCCTGTGTTTTACGGGAATTTGCCGAGAGTGCCTTAATAAATAAGCTTTCCCCCCATGCAAAGGGTGAGAAATATATAAACTATAAATAAAAAAATTACAGAGGATTATTAGGAGGAAATTATTATGAAAAAATGGGTTTGCCCTGTATGCGGTTATGTTCATGAAGGCGATACTCCCCCCGAGTTCTGCCCCCAGTGCAAAGTTCCCGGCTCAAAGTTTGTGGAGCAGAAGGCTGACAGAAGCTGGGCTGCCGAGCATGTTGTAGGCGTTGGAAAGCAGTTCGGCGCTGATGTGCCTCAGGAAGTTCAGGACGAGATCATCGCAGGTCTCCGTGCTAACTTTGAGGGTGAATGCACCGAGGTTGGTATGTACCTTGCAATGGCAAGAGTTGCACACCGTGAGGGTTATCCCGAAATCGGCATGTACTGGGAGAAGGCCGGCCTTGAAGAGGCTGAGCACGCTGCAAAGTTTGCAGAGATGCTGGGCGAGGTTGTTACCAACTCCACCAAGGAGAACCTTGCTATGAGAGTAGAGGCCGAGAACGGCGCTACCGCAGGCAAGTTCGAGCTTGCAAAGCTGGCTAAGAAGTACAATCTGGATGCTATCCACGACACTGTTCACGAGATGGCTCGTGATGAGGCTCGCCACGGCAAGGCATTCGAGGGACTTCTCAACAGATACTTTAAGTAATTAACCAAGGGGCGGGAGCATGGGAAATAAATATTCCTTCTTTCAAAACCGGGGATGTGAGTTTTTCCCCTGCCACAGGGGAGCGGACGAAGAAAACTTCAACTGCCTGTTTTGCTACTGCCCCTTATATTTTACCCGATGTTCGGGAAATTACAGTTACACCCCTGAGGGAATAAAGGACTGCTCGGCATGTCTTTTACCCCACAAAAGGGAGAATTATCAGAAAGTAACTGAACTTTTATCAAAAGAAATTTATGACAGGAGGAAATTATAATGCGTTACGTTTGCAATCTTTGCGGTTGGGTGTACGATGAGGACGAGGCCGGAGTTAAATGGGAAGACCTTCCTGAAGATTTCGCCTGCGAGCTCTGCGGAGTAGGTAAGGACGAATTCTCACCCGAAGAGTAATATAAATTTAAAATTTAAAGCACCGGTTTTCCGGTGCTTTTTTCTTGCTTAAAGATTAAATCATTTTAGATTAAAGCGCACTTGCAAGGTGCTTGCGAAAAAATATAAGTATTTTTCCGTTATACCTCTCAATTTAAAGTTCAAAGCTTTAAATCGAGAAAAGATAAATATAAAACAATAGCAAGATAGGAAGATAGCAAGATAGGAAGATAGCAAGATAGTGAGATAACAG
>JAHHRS010000059.1 GCA_020025675.1 Oscillospiraceae bacterium | reverse complement strand
AACGGCATTTCCGTGGAAATACAATAAAAAAGAGAGAGCTTAGGCTCTCTCTTTTTTATTTTACTTTAAATCTTCCTGATATTTGGCTCTCTCTCCGCCGATAAAGCGGGGACGGGTGCGGGCGCAGATGATAGGTGCCTCACCTATTTTCTTTATACTAAGTCTCACAGGCACAGCCACATCTTTAAGGTGCATACCGATAAGAGTAGCCCCTATATCCATGCCGGCCTTTGCCTTTACATGCTCAACAGCCACAGGTCTTTCCAGGTTTTCAAAAACTGTTGTTGCAAAAGAGCCGCCGGCATGTGCCCAGGGGCGCACATTAACAACCTCATATCCGAACTTCTCTGCAGCCTCTTGCTCCATTATAAGCGCTCTGTTTAAATGCTCGCAGCACTGAGCGGCAAGATATATCCCTCTTTCCTGTAACACGGGATAAACACCGTCAAACACTGCCTTTGCAGCCTCCATGCTGGAGCCTTTTCCGATGTGCTCTCCCATTATCTCGCTGGAAGAACAGCCTATTACGAACAAATCGCCTTTTTGCAGTTTTGAAACTTCCAAAAGCTCAGTAACTGCCTGTTTTGCCTGAGTCTTTATTTCCTCAAACATTTTTGAACATCTCCTTTAATAGCTGAGTTTTTTTATGTAAGGCACAGCCTGCAAAATGTGGAAAACCAAAACACCCACTATCATTCCCGCAGCGCCCTGAATGATATTTCCCGGAATACTGGCAGCTGCGCCAACACCGAAGCCAAGGAAAAGGGCCTCATATGCAAAGTATCCCAAAACCATTATAATCTCGCCCAAAACGGCTCCCAGACCTGCCGCAAGCTTGGTCTTGTCTCTCAGTGCATTATATAAAAGAGCCGCACAGCAAGCCATAAGAGCTTTTATAACCAGAGTTCCGGGGGCAAAACTACCGTAGCCTGCAACAATGTCGGTAAGCATTGAGCCTATTCCCCCTGCCGCAGCGCCCCAAAGCGGGCCTAACAGAAAACCTGACAGTAAAACCATGCAGTCGCCTAAATTTATAAATCCGCCGGTAGCAGGCATAGGAATCTGTATAATATAGGTTGCCGCAAATACCAGAGCGGTCAAGACCGCCGCTAAACAAAGCCTTACAATTTTTTCGTGTTTCATTTTATACCTCCAAAGCTCATTATATGATTTGAGTTTAAAACCAAATCTGAACCTATGCAAGTATCACATTAAGTCAAAAACCATATGACCAGATTTATTAAAGCATAAACAATCTATTCAAAGTTTTCCTTGTTTTTCTATACACCGCAGTTCAGGATTTTTCTCAGTATCAGCATTTTGAACTTACGCAAAAGGAAAGTCAGGCTAAGACAACGATTGCAAGCCTCGGGCAGCAGTAATGGTTAAGATACTTTATGTATATCTTTCATTATTTTAACTGTCTTCTACCGCCCTATTATAGCATTAAGCCCCTGCCTTCACAAGTCCGTACATTTGCCTATTTTGAACATTTAGCCTTTATTTTCTGCACTTTTCACAAATCGTCCCTTAGCATTTCTTCAAATTCATACAAAATAACATGGAAAAATTTGAAATAAATTTCACTTTCTACTACCATATTTAAAAGTTTTCTGCTATAATGTCTACTCGCTGACTCAATAAGATAGGTATATGTGCCGCCGCGTTTTAGACAGTATTCATAAGGTCGGCCGTTTACAGCAGGAAAGGACAAAAAATGAACAGTAACGAAAACAATCCTATTGAAAACACGGTGACGGCCGTTGAAAAAAACAGTAAGCTTAAAATACTTAAATTTGTTATAGAAGCTGTGATAGCGGCTCTTGTAGGGCTTATTTTGATTCTGGCAGTAAAAAATTCCAACGAGACCACAGTAAAGATTCAAGATCCTGTCATTGAGCAGCTTGTCTGTTCCCAGCTTAACAAGGCAAGCGGCTATATCACTAAATCTGAGGCAGAGTCAATAACCCAGCTTGATCTCTCCAATACCGGTGTTCAGGATTTATCTGAACTTGTAAAGCTTCCTAATCTTGTTTCTCTGGATTTAAGCTCCAATCAGTACACCCAGATTACGCTGCCGGAAGGATTAAGGCTTGAGACACTCAACATCAGCGGCAACAGGATTTCAGACCTTAGCTTTGTCTCTTCCGTACCCGGTCTTAAAACTCTCATCGCTGAGGGTAATCTCATTAAGGACCTCAGTCAGATTTCTTTGTGCTCCTCTCTCACCGTTCTTAATCTTAACGGAAACCTTATAAGAGACATAGCGCCGGTAGCATCTCTCAGCAATCTTGAGGACTTGTCCCTTTCTAATAACAAACTTATAGACATATCACCTATTTCCTCGCTGACAGGCTTAAAAATCCTTGATGTAAGCAACAACCAGATAAAGGATATAGCTCCTCTGAATACCCTTACGTCCCTTGAAAATCTCAACCTGAGCCGCAATCCCTTTCCCGATCTGAGTCCCATTGCCGATCTGCCCGTTACCGTAAACGGAAATGTGATTGAATAATAATTTTAATAATAAATTCTCCTTTTGCTTATACTTACGTCTAAAACAGCGTCAGTACAGCAAAAGGAGTTTTTTTCTCTCTTACCTTACCCTATATAATCCGTTTACTTAGCTAAAAGCAGATAATATGATTTACATATTTTAAAATCTGTTACCGGTACATTAGCTTTCTGATATTTTCTTCTTGCAATAAATTTTTACTAAACTTTAAAATGTTTGAAAGGTTCCTTGAGTGTAAAGGAAAAAAGTGTTAAACTTCAGTTGGATGTTTAAAATATTTTGGAAATTCAAACTTAAAATTACTCATGCTCCCACGTTTTAAGAAAAACATTATTGCAGAAACCTGAATTAAAAAGGAAGGAAAATATATTGATTCGTTTATTAGCTATTGATATGGATGAAACATGCCTCAATGACAAAAAGATAATTTCAGATGAGACATTAAAGGCAATGAGCAAAGCCGCAGAGGCCGGAATTACCATAGTTCCAACAACAGGCAGAGCATTAAGCTGCCTGCCTCATCAGTTAAAAGAGCAAAGATTTTACCGTTATGTGATAAGCTCTAACGGTGCATCTGTGACAGATACCCACACCGGTGAAGACCTGTTTAACGAATTGATTCCATATCAGATTGCATATGAATTTTTAACCCGATTAGAGACTAAAAAAGTAGGTATTTCAGCCCATATCAGTCACGATTTTGTGCTGCAGGGACATCTTTTGCGGTTTCTCGGTAAAATCAGTTATGGTAAGGATGCCTTATTTTCAAAGCAATCCAGAAATATTGCTTCCTTAATTTTAAAAGAAAAAGCTAATATAGAGGAAATTCAGTTATTTTATTTCTCTAAAGATATACAAAGTACAATAACAGACATTATTTCACAGTACGATTGTTTTATACAATCCGGCTCAAATCATTATGCGGAGCTGTATTCTAAGAAAGCGTCAAAGGGAAATGCTCTTACAGCACTGGCAAAGCATCTGGGCATTTCATATTCCGAAATTGCCTGCATCGGTGATGCAGAAAACGATCTGTCTATGTTTAAAGCTTCCGGCCTTAAATTTGCCATGGGTAACGCAATTCCGGCCCTTAAAGAAATGGCAGATGTTACAGTCCCTTCTAACAATGAAAGCGGCGTGGCTTTTGCAATTGAAAATCATCTAATCTGACGGCATATTTTATAAACGGCAGCACAGTTCGTTCATAAATCTTTAAATTGTTTAAGAAGAATAAAACTAAAGAGACTATCCCAAAATATATGTAATTCTCCTCTGTGCTGCACATGAATGTACAGCAGCGGAAATAAATTTATAATTTAGGCAGCTTAAAATTCAGCGCTTAATATTGCTGCACCGCTCTAAGTTTTAAATCTTCCTTATGTCCATAAAAGCCTGGGCTTTTGGATTGGTAAATGCTGCCCTTAATCAGATAATTCACTCATTGACAATTACACATTTTTATGATATAATTCGTTCGTTTCTCTGGAAAGAGTCTTTCCGAAGCAAAATACGACCGCTTTGTCACTGCTGTGGCATTGCTAAGGCCATACGGACAGCCGGGTCGAATGCCGAAAACTGCGCCAGCGCAGTTGGCAACTTCTGTTGCCTTATTGATTGAGTTTGAAGCTCAGTTTTATAAGTTGGTTACTATAAACCAGTGCCCGTGGGCATACGCTTGTGAAATGGTCAATAAGAGTAGTAAAAGTAATCTTTGCTATATAGACTCTGATCCATTGTGATTGTAAATATACGCTTTCGATTTGTCTCTATGCTGATAAGCAAATGAGACGGTTTCTGTGCGTTTTTTACTGATGCAAATTCAAGCAGTATGCTGCAATATGCGGCATACTGCTTTTTGTTTTCGGTAACTGTCTTATAAAATTGAGAACAGAGAGAGAAGGAGAGCTTAAAATGGACAAGATTATTGAACTGCGGCACATTTCAAAAGCCTTTGACGGTGAAACCGTTCTGGACGATATCAGTCTTGATATTCACGACAACGAGTTTGTTACACTGCTGGGGCCATCAGGTTGCGGCAAAACCACTACCCTGCGTATAATCGGCGGCTTTGAATATCCCGATAAAGGCGAAGTTGTGTTTATGGGGAATAAAATAAATGACTTGCCTCCTCATAAGCGAAATGTAAACACCGTCTTTCAGAAATACGCGCTTTTTCCCCATCTCAGTGTTTTTGAAAACGTGGCTTTCCCTCTCAGAGAAAAGAAAGTTCCTAAGGATGAGATAAAAGTGAAGGTTCAGGAAATGCTGGATCTTGTCATGCTTTCCGGCTTTGCAAATCGCAGAGTAACAAGTCTCTCAGGCGGACAGCAGCAGCGTGTGGCTATTGCAAGAGCTCTTGTTAACAACCCTAAAATTCTTCTTCTTGATGAGCCTCTGGGTGCGTTAGACTTAAAGCTCCGCAAAGATATGCAGGTTGAGCTTAAAAAAATTCAGAAAAGCACAGGAATTACTTTTGTATTCGTGACTCACGATCAGGAGGAGGCCCTCAGCATGTCAGATACCATTGTGGTAATGAGTGAGGGTAAAATTCAGCAGATAGGTTCCCCCACCGACATTTATAACGAACCCGTAAACGCTTTTGTTGCTGACTTTATCGGTGAGAGCAACATTCTTGACGGAATTATGCTTGAGGACAGGCGGGTTAAAATTGACGGACACGTTTTTGACTGTCTTGATGCAGGCTTTGCCAAAAACGAAGAGGTTGATGTTGTTATACGGCCTGAGGATGTGGACATTGTGTCGGAAGACAGGGCTGCTCTTTTGGGTACGGTTACTTCCGTAACATTCCTTGGTGTGCATTATGAGATTATCGTAGATGTTCAGGGCTTTAAGTGGATGATTCAGACCACAGACTTTGTAGATGTAGGCAAGCGTATCGGGATAAAGCTTGACCCTGATGCAATCCATATTATGAAAAAATCAAAATACTCCGGCAAATTCGGTGACTACTCAAGTTTTTCCGATGAGATGGACGAGCTTTCCAATCCGGGAGGCGAGATTGAGTAATGTACAGAGAGAAAACGAAATTAATGTCTAACGGCAGCCGCACTGCTCTGGCACCATACTCCGTATGGGCAGCGCTTTTCATAGTGGTTCCTATGCTGTTTATAGCCTACTATGCCTTTACCGACAATAACTTCAACTTCACCTTTGACAATATAAGCCGCTTTTTCACCTCTGTAAGCAACATAAAAAACGAGGACGGCTCTGTTTCTGAGGTACACACCTACCTGCTTATTCTCCGCCGTTCCGCAAAGCTGGCAGTGATTTCCACTATAATCTGCCTGCTCATCGGATACCCCCTTGCCTACCGTATTTCCCGGGCAAAAAAGAGCAGTCAGAAAACCATGATGACGCTAATCATGATACCTATGTGGATGAACTTCCTTATCCGTACCTATGCGTGGATGACCATTTTACAGGATTCGGGTATTTTTAATAATATCCTTAAAGCCTTGGGGCTGGGTACAGTGAGTATTATCGGCACAGAAACTGCCGTTATTATAGGCATGGTTTATGACTATCTGCCATACATGGTTCTGCCCATATACTCCGTCATGCTTAAAATGGACAAAAGCCTTATTGAGGCCGCCCAGGATTTGGGCTGCGGCAGTTTTTCCGTACTCAAGCGTGTAATTTTTCCGCTGAGTCTGCCCGGAGTGCTCTCCGGAATTACCATGGTTTTAATCCCCTCAATCAGTACCTTCTATATCTCCCAGAAATTGGGTAACGGCAAGTTTTTCCTGATAGGTGATGCAATCGAGGGACAGTATGTTGCGAACAATCTCCACTTTGCCGCCGCAATGGCCTTTATTCTCATGGTAATGCTGCTGGTTTTCATGGCTCTGGTAAAATATCTTACCGGTCACTATCTGTATGGAGGTGAGAATAAATGAAAAAAATCATATCAAACATTTTAACAGCTCTTGTCTATGTATTTCTTTTTGCCCCCATTGTGGTTTTGCTTATTTTTTCATTTAATGCCTCAAAAAGCCTTTCCGTCTTTTCTGAGCCCTCTTTTTACTGGTATAAAGAGCTGCTGAAAGACAGACACACCCTTGAAGCCGTGCGAAACACACTTGTTCTTGCTGCCAGTGCAACGGCGATTTCAACAATCATGGGTACTGCCGCCGCCTGGGGTATTGATCGGCTCCGCAGCCGCTGGTACAAGGCTGCAATAAACACTGTCACCGATATTCCCATGACAAATCCTGAAATCATAACCGGTATTTCCCTTATGCTTATGTTCGTTTTTGTAGGCAGAATGTTGGGTGCCAGAAACAGCCTTAACTTCTGGACTATGCTTATAGCCCACGTCACATTTTGTCTGCCCTACGTCATTTTGCAGGTGCTGCCGAAATTGCAGCAAATGGACAGGTCTTTGCCTGAAGCTGCAATGGATTTGGGCTGCACGCCGTTCCGTGCCTTCTTAAAGGTGGAACTGCCTGAAATGCTGCCGGGAATTGTAACCGGCGCTATTATGGCCTTTACCCTGTCTCTGGACGACTTTGTGGTCAGCTACTTCACCTCCGGCACGGATTTTCAAACCCTGCCCATTAGAATATACAGCATGACCAAAAAAACTGTGACCCCGAAGATGTACGCTCTTGCGACTATCATCTTCTTTGTTATCCTGGGTCTGCTGCTCATCAGTAACTTTATTCAGAATTCCGATGAGCAGAAACGGGAAAAGCAGATATAATCCCACAAAAGAACATTTTTAGGAGGACGAAAAATGAAGAAAAAACTTATTGCACTATTAGCAGTGCTGACCGTGGCTCTGAGCCTTGCCGCATGCGGCGGCAGCTCCGATGTCCGCGAGCTGAACGTCTACAACTGGGGAGAGTATATCTCCGACGGCAGCGATGACTCTCTGGACACAATCCGTGCCTTTGAGGAGTGGTACAAGGCCGAGTACGGTCAGGAGGTCAAAGTAAACTACAATACATACCCGTCTAACGAGGATATGTACAGCAAGCTCTCCAGCGGTGCCGTCAGTTATGACGTGGTTATCCCCTCTGACTACATGATTGCCCGCATGATCGAGGAGGATATGCTTCAGCCCCTGAATTTTGATAACATTCCCAACTACAAATACATAAATGATTCTTTCCACGGCCTGTACTACGATCCTCAGGATGCCTATTCTGTTCCCTACACTTACGGTGTAGTAGGCGTTATATATGACGCAAATGTTGTTGACCCGGCAGATGTTGGCGACTGGGATTTAATGTGGAACGAGAAATATTCCGGCAGCATTTTACAGTATAACAACTCCCGCGACGCATTCGGTACTGCACAGTATAAGCTTGGTCTGGACGTCAATTCCGCCGACAAGGCAGATTGGGATAAGGCCGCAGAGGAGCTGCTCAATCAGCGCCCCGTAGTTAAGAGTTATGTTATGGATGAAATCTACAATATGCTGGAGTCCGGCGAGGCTGCCATCGGTTCCTACTATGCCGGTGACTACTTCACCATGAAGGACGCAGAGGCAGAGAACATTGACCTTCAGTTCTACTACCCTCCCCGCACAAACTTCTTTGTAGATGCAATGTGCATTCCTACTACAGCCCATGACAAGGAGCTGGCTGAAATATTCATAAATTATATGCTCTCTGAGGAAGCAGGAATTGCAAACGCTGAGTACATTAACTACGCCTCCCCCAACTCTCTGGTATACGAGAATCCCGGCTACATTGAGGATATGGGCGAGGAAGCAATGGCCGTTCTGTACCCTGATCTGGGTAATTTCTCTGAGCTCTATAATCAGTTTGCCTTCCGTGATATGAGCCCAGAAATGCTGGATTATATCAATACTCTGTGGGAGACAGTTAAAATCAGCTGATTTTATTGAGCATAAAGGTTTCTCTCAATTTGATTTACGGTCATTGAGTTAAAAAATACGTATATAGTTAGCTGCACCCCATTTGCTTTCCGTGTTTCTCAAGCTATTTTTTGAAACACATTATTTAACTTATTTAGACAGTAAAAATCCCCTGTTTGGGCTTGTATAGCCCAAACAGGGGATTCTCTTTATAATAATGAATGTGATAGCAGCTAAAATCTATGCTGATAAAGATTTCAAATCTAATCAAATATATGAAATTCTATCGCGCAATTCCATCATACGTTTGTCAGTTTCATCTATTGTATCAGCACAATCCTTTAATTCTTTTACTATTTCATCGCAGTCCACAATGTCTTTTTTATATTTTATATCGTGCTCCAGACTTGCCCAAAAATCCATGGCAACTGTTCGTATCTGTATTTCCACTCTTACGTTTTCTTTTGCCTGTGAGAAAAACACCGGCACTTCAACTATCATGTGGTAACTACGGTATCCGTTAGGTTTCGGGTTCTTGATATAATCTTTTACGGCTACTACCTTAATATCATCCTGACTTGCCAATTTATCTGCAAGCATGTAAATATCATCTATAAATGAACATATAACCCTAATTCCTGCAACGTCGTTTAAGCCATTTCTTATGGAGTTAAGATTAATGTCAAGGCCCTTCCTGTTCAGCTTTCTTATAATGCTTACAGGAGTTTTAATTCGAGTATGAATTGCTGTTATACAATCACGTTTAGCGTGCAGTTTTAAATCGTTTTTTAATATTTCAAGCTTTGTATAAACTTCTTTAATTGCTGACTCATACCGATTCATAAGCTCGCTGAACTGAGTAATCTGTGAAAGTAATTCATCTCGATTTTGAAGGAGATATTCATGGAGTTCTGACGACGATTCAGTAGATTTCATAAGTACTTTTCCTCTTTTAGATACTATTACTGATGTAATGAATATATTAACGTATGTTTACGCCGATTTCATTTTGCATCCTGATATTTTAATTGCCTTAAGCAAAATGCCTGTTGATATTTACGCAACAGGCATTGGGATATACTGTCAGGCTATTGTCCTTAGCTTAATTTACTTCTTAACCTAAACTTTTTTTCGAAGCTTAGTATCATACATCTCACGTAAATGTTCAGTCAAAGAGTGCTCGGAACGGAAGGGAGAAAAGAAATGATATTTAAGAGGCCTTTGCTGATTAACATTGCAAATGTGCTGCTTAATATAGTCATATTTGACCACGACCTGATTTTCATCTGCAAACTGCTTTATTCTTGAAACAAGCTGTGCCCAGTGAGCAGCATAAATTAAAAAAACACCGAAAAACATTCCGACCGCAAAGGAAAAGGCCAAATTTTTAGATAGCCAGTCTAAAGCGCTCAGAATACGGGATTGAACTAAAAAATCATACAGGTAATGCACTGAATATTCCCCGGAATACCGGAGTAATCCCACAGACAAACTTTAAAGAACTTTAGCCATAATACCGGCTGCATATTCTATAAGTGTCATACAAACGGCCATAACAAAAATTGTAAGGGACTTATTCAAAAGTTGGTTTTCAATAAAGT
>JAHHRS010000058.1 GCA_020025675.1 Oscillospiraceae bacterium | reverse complement strand
GTCTCGCCCCTTTCAAGTTTGGTGACACGCTGGTTGAGATCTGCCAACGCCTGCATAACATTAAGACTTGCTCCGGGGTCTGCATTGGTACGGGCAAGAGCTATAAGCTCATCTTTCTGTTCATTGGTTATTTTGCCCTTAACCCACATGGTATCGATTTTATCCAGCATGGGGCCAAGCTCAAAATTGCCGGTGCTTATAACGTCTTTGAAAATCTGATACATAGTCTATCCTCCTAAACATTTGTTACCATTGCAGACTGAATTTCTGCAAGCTTGCGGTCTATATACTTCTTCGTGTCGCAGTTGTAAGTAGCCTCGATATTAACTCCCTCTGTGTCAGTGTAGATAGTCATATTGGGGCTTAAACTGGTCATTCCCTCCACTGTACCCTCTGCTGTGGGAGTATAGCTGTCAAATCTAAGATGAGAGCCTTTGTTTACCAAAGGATAAATAACTTCGTGAAGTGTGGGAGCTTCACCGGAGTAAACAATATCAACGAACAAAGTTTTTATATTGGCCTGATAAAACAGATACTTGCTTATTGCATACTCTCCGTTGGTGGCCTCAAACTGCCCTCTGGTTGTAGCAATATTTTTATTTCCAAAATCAATTTTGGCGATTGCAACAAAAGCGTTTGAGGCTGTAAGTGTCCCGTCTAAAAGTACTCCGCCGTTTTTTAGTGCAGTAAAAGTTAAACCTTTGTCTGTTTCCACACTGCCTACAGGGAAAAGGGGTAGCGATAACGGCAGAAGGTTTTGGCCCTGTCTGCTTACTGTTACTGCTGATAGGTCTGTCACAGTGCTGCTGGATATTCTGCACTCCACCTGATGCTCCTCAGGGCTTACCATGTCTGTTGCTATAACTGCTCCGCTGAGAGTCTCTCTGATGGCATTTGCAGAAGTATTACCAACATAACTTTCTAAATTTGCTCTGGTAATATCTCCGTCCTTGCCTGCAGGACCGGCGGGGCCCGGGTCTCCCTTTGGGCCTGCTGCTCCGTCCTTTCCGTTAAACTCCCCAGCATTAGCTCTGCACTGGACCTCCTGGGCAATCTGTACCGCACGATTAACATCCATTTCAATGCCGGTTGTCCAGTCCGGAGTCGGTGGCTGGTGCGGCCTGCCTGTTTTCTCTGCACCCTGTAAAACTTTGCCCAGTGTAGTATACACAGTGGGTATAACCAGAGTACCGTCCACAGTCTCTCCGTAGACTCCAACCCTCAGAGCGCAGCCGGATCTGGCCAGAGCCTGACGAGGTATCTCTGCAATACCGTCACGGATGGTAACAGAGGGCAGCTCCTCCAGACCGTTTTCAAAGCAGGCTGTCTTAATAAGTCCATCCCACTCCGGACCGAAGGAAATATGAAGCTTTACCCCTACTGAGCCAGATGTCAGTGTCTCCCATTCACAAAGACTTGCATCTTGATTTTTTACATTAATTCTAAACACTTGTTGCAGTCCTCCTTAATTTTGCATATTAAAGTATTCACGCTTTTTTAATTTACCGTTGGGATAATACATTCCCAATATGTAAAAATCAATGTTTATTTTGATACCTATAAGACACCAATAAGGATGTCTGTACCGAAATTCTTACATATTTTCGCACCGTCGCCAGTCGGGTATTTAACAGCAGTATTGCGTTTGCAGTGCTTTTTACTTTTCGACGCTGCTCCGTCAAAGATAAGTCTGATGCCGTCTCCATATACCGCTGCCACCGCAGCAAGTGTAATGTCGCTCATTTTAAAACCGTCCTTGGCTGACGAAAAGCAGAATTTTTCCACACGGTTTGACGCTGCGGTTTTCGGCAGGGACAGTCTTGCTGTACCCAAAACAGCAGCAACGAAAATTTTTCCACAGGTATAATGCCAAAAAACATGTCCCGCGTGGGAAAAAAGGGCTGCCGCAGAATTCACATTCTGCGACAGCCCCTTTAAAAAGCCTATATGCTCAAATATTATATCCTGACAGGAATTTTTTTGTTCTCATTTCTTTTGGATTTCGCATAATTTCCTCAGGTGTTCCCTGTTCCACGATATTGCCGCCCTCTATAAACAGCACCCTGTCGGAGACAGCCTCTGCAAATCTCATCTCATGGGTCACAATAAGCATTGTCATCTTTTCATCCGCCAACCTCTTTATGACTTTTAATACCTCATCCGTAAGCTCAGGATCAAGAGCCGATGTAGGTTCATCAAAGAACAAAACCTCCGGCTTTAAAGCCAGTGCCCTTGCTATTGCAACTCTTTGCTGCTGGCCTCCGGATAGCTGGTGAGGGTAGTAATCAAGTTTATCGCTTAGCCCCACTCTGCCTAAAAGCTTTTTTCCGCTTTCCTCTATTTCTGAAATTATTTCTTTTTTACTCTTTTTATAATCCGGTCTTCTCTTTGCCTGCAATTTAGGTGCAAGAGTTACGTTCTGTAAAGCGGTATACTGGGGAAAAAGGTTAAAGTTTTGAAACACAAGTCCGAAACGAAGTCGATTTTTTCTTATTTCCCTTAAGTTAAGTGGCTTATCAGCGGAAAAAATTTTCTCACCTTTAACGCTTATGCTTCCCCCTGTGGGCATTTCAAGGAAGTTCAGACAGCGTAGCAAGGTTGTTTTTCCGCCCCCTGAAGGGCCGATAACAGAGATAGTTTCTCCCTCTTCCATAGAAAAGCTGATACCTTTCAAAACTTCCAGCTTATCGAAGCTTTTATATAAATTTTCAACCTCAAGCAAAGCCATTTTTTCACCTCAAATTTTGAAAAAGTCCAGTTTCTTTTCGAGTTCTGACAAAAGCATTGTTAAAATGCCGCTAAAGCCCAGATAAAAAACAGCAGTGAAGAACAAAGGCCAGATTAGACCGCTGGATTTAAGAAAGCTCTGTCCGTTCCACATCAGCTCATATACAGAGATTACTCTTGCAAGGGATGTATCCTTTACAAGGGTTATCACCTCATTGCCCATAGGAGGGACAATGCGTTTTATAACCTGTAAAAGGGTTACCTTAAAAAATATCTCTCTGTCTGACATTCCCAGAACCTGACCTGCCTCACGCTGTCCCTTTGGTACACCCTCAATACCGCCTCGAAAAATTTCAGAGAAATAACAGGCATAGTTAAAAATAAATGCAACCATAGCAGCAGCAAAACGTCCGCCGTAATTGCCGCCCCAAATGTTATTTCCAAACAGCATACCGGGACCGTAGTATATGAGCAAAAGCTGCAGCATAAGAGGTGTGCCTCTCACTATCCAGACTATAATCTTTATGGGAACGTTCAAAACCTTCCACCGGCTCATTGAACCGAAAGATATTAAAAGACCCATAGGAACGGCGCCGAGTAAAGTCAGTACAAATATTTCAAGTGATTTTAAAAAGCCCATACACAGGCTTTGTATAACAGTTGCAAACATATCAGACCTCACTGCAATTTACTTGCAATCCAAAACATAAGATTTCCACCCTCTGCCGGAATGGTATCTTACCTGCAAATTATAGATTCCTGAACTCCGTACTTTTCAGCAATTTCCATTATCAGCCCGGACTCAAAAGCTGCCTTATAAAATCCGTTGAACTCCTCCGCCAACTGGCTGCCCTTTCGAAAACCTACGCCGTATTCCTCGCTTGTGAGTTCCATTATATATGTAAGCTGAGGATAGCTTGTGCCTTCACCGATCATGGCACCGGCCATCAGAAGGTCAATAATACATGCGTCACATGTTCCCGAAGCAACTTCCATAAGGGCATCTGCCTGAGTCAGAACCGACACGGAATTAAATCCCTTTTCATTTGCAGCAGCTTCACCGGCAGAACCGGACTCAACGGCAAAACTCAGATTTTTAATGCTGTCCTCATCCTTGTAATTATCAGCAACGTCTGCATTTAAAACTACAACCTGGGCATTATTGCAATAAGGATTAGTGGTAGACATTGAGTTAATAACCTCAGGAGTAAGCGTCATACCGTTCCACAGGCAGTCAACGCTTTTGGAGTTAAGCTCCATTATTTTGTTATCCCAGTCTACCTCCACAAACTCAATTTTAACACCTAAGCTGTCAGCAAATAATTTTGCCACATCCGCATCAAAGCCTACCCAGCCGGTAGGATCGGAAGAATCACGGTAATCCATGGGTTTAAACTCAGTCATCCCTACTACAAGACTGCCTTTACCCTTCACATAATCCAGGTCACTTTCTGCGGGAGCTTCACTTCCACAGGCGCAGAGAGTAAAAATTATTATAAGAGAAAGAATAATAGCTGTTAGCTTTTTCAATTTAATTTCCTCCATGCCAATTTATTATGTTACCATGATAGCACGTTAATTAGATAAAGCAAGAATTTTTTATGTTTGCTTTGTGCAAATTTTGCACAGCATTTTATACTCTTTTGTGATTTTGTCACTTTAATTCCTATTAATCTTATGGTAAATTATAGTCGTAGGAATTCAAAAGGAGGAATTTTTTTGAATGTAACAAGTAAAGGCCGCTACGCCATACAGGTAATGCTTGATTTAGCCCAACACGTTGATGAGGGTTTTATTTCTTTGAAAACCATTGCCGACCGGCAGGGTTATTCCATGAAATATCTGGAAATGATAGTCGGTTCGCTGAAAAAAGCAAATCTTGTCCTCAGCAGTCGTGGCAAAGAGGGCGGGTATAAGCTGTTAAAAGCCCCGGAAGAATATTCCGTTGGAGAAATACTCCGCTCTACCGAGGATAATCTTGCTCCCGTATCATGTATCAAAGCCGGGGGCGTCAGCTGTGAACACGCATCGGCATGTCTTGCCATCCCCATGTGGAAAGAGCTGGATGATATAACTAATGCTTATCTTGATACTGTCACATTGCAGGATTTAATAAGCGGCGAAAAATGGAAATAGCCTTTGTAACGTAAAGCTCAATAATACAGTATCTGTTTTATTTATAGAAAATCAAAAAAATTATCGAAAGGAAATTCTGATTATGTTTGTATATGCTGATAATGCGGCAACCACCAGCGTCTCAAAAACCGCTCTTGACGCTATGATGCCTTATCTTACCGTAAATTACGGCAATCCCTCCAGCCTCTACTCATTTGCTCAGGAAGTGACTGAGGACGTGGCGAGAGCAAGGGCCGATATAGCCGCCTGTATAGGTGCAAGCCCCAGAGAGATATACTTTACATCCGGTGGCAGTGAAGCAGACAATCAGGCCATAATTTCTGCCGCTAAGGCGGGAGAAAAGAAAGGCAAGAAGCACATCATATCCACAAAGTTTGAGCACCATGCCGTGCTTCACACCCTCAATAAGCTAAAAAAGGAGGGTTGGGATGTAACTTTGCTTGATGTCCATGAGGACGGTGTTGTCCGGCTTGAGGATTTGGAAAAGGCCATTAGAGAGGACACATGCTTAGTAACAATTATGTTTGCAAATAACGAGATAGGAACCGTGCAGCCTATTAAGGAAATCGGGGCGCTCTGTCGTTCCAAGGGTATTCCCTTTCACACCGATGCAGTTCAGGCCGCAGGTCATATGGCAATAGATGTAAACGACATGAATATAGATATGCTCTCCCTGTCCGGTCATAAGTTTCATGCCCCCAAGGGAATAGGCGCGTTGTATGTAAAGAGGAACATTCCTCTCTTTAACCTTATTGAGGGCGGCGCACAGGAGCGCGGCAAACGTGCAGGAACCGAGAATGTGGCAGGCATAATGGCAATGGCCGCAGCTTTAAAGGAGTCCTGCGAGCACATGGAGGAAAACAACGCAAAAATAGTCCCCATGCGTGATAAGCTCTTTACCGAGCTTTCAAAAATTCCCCACAGCAAAATAAACGGAAGCCTTGAGCACCATGTTCCCGGTACTGTCAACATGTGTTTTGAAGGTATTGAGGGTGAGAGCCTTCTCTTAATGCTGGACGCCAACGGCATATGCGCCTCATCCGGCTCAGCATGCACCTCCGGATCTCTTGACCCAAGTCATGTGCTTTTGAGCATAGGTCTTCCCCACGAGGTAGCTCACGGTTCTCTCCGTCTCTCCATCGGTGAATATAACACCATGGAAGAAATTGACCACATTATTGAGGTTGTCCCTCAGGTAGTGGAAAAACTCAGAAACATGTCCCCCGTGTGGGACGAGCTTCAGAAGGGACAGCGTCCCCACATCATATAAAAACAGCTTTAACTATACAGGAGGTAGAAAATTATGGCATTATACAGTGATAAGGTAATGGATCATTTCCAGAATCCCCGTAACGTAGGTAAAATAGATGACGCCAGCGGCGTAGGTGAGGTTGGTAACGTAAAGTGCGGTGACATTATGCGCATGTACATTAAGGTTGATGATGAGGGCATTATCACCGACTGCAAGTTCAACACCTTTGGCTGCGGCAGCGCCATTGCAACAAGCTCCATGGCAACCGAGCTTATAAAGGGCAAATCTGTTGAAGATGCTTTAAAGCTCTCCAATCAGGCTGTTGTCGAGGCTCTGGACGGACTGCCCGCTCACAAGATACACTGCTCAGTTCTTGCAGAAGAGGCTGTCCGTGCCGCCGTTAAGGACTACTACGACAAAAACGGCATTGAATATGACCCCAAGGACTTCCCTGTTCATAACTGTGAGCACTGCGAAAGCTGATTATACTTTCAAAACAGCCCATGAAGTGCAGGGCTAAGTTTATATAATCGTTTAAAACGGCAGGCAGAGATAATTCTCTGCCTGCCATTTTAAACAAAAGCCTGCACTCTCAGACCAATATGCATTTGCCGCCGAAGCGTAAAACTCCGTAAAGCCTTTTCCCATTTGTCTTTCTGTTTAAAACACATTCCTGTTTGCGGGGGAATTTTTGCAGCTTACACCCTGTGTCCCTGCAGCTGCATTATTTTTTCCTGCTGTGTTTACTTTTATATCGGTTGGCCTTTGCAACCTGAATTCCGAAAACCGCTATACAGGCTATAATTACAATAATAACCACAACTATTATTATCTTTATTATTTTAAGCCCCGCATGATCTTTTACTGTGGGCTTATACTCAATTTCTTTTGTTGTCTCATATCCGCAGACCTCACACACGCCTTTTTCCAGTCCGGGGCCTTTTTTATTAGCCTTCTTCACGGTTTCCCACTTAAAGACATGTTCTTCCTTATCGGATACCTGCCCGCATGAGCACTTATGCCAGTGGTATCTGGAATTTGTGTACCACTTATCGGAGAACTGATGTACATGCTCTTCCTCTTCATTTTGTGTTTTATCGTCCTCTTTTTTTGCATCTTCCGGCGAGGCTGAAGGAGAAGGTGTTGGTGTGGGTTGGGGTGTAGACGTGGGAGTTGGTGTAGGGTCTGGAGTGGGAGTGGGCTTCGGCTCTACATTAATAGTGGCACCCTTTGAGGTAACGGAGCCGCCGGGGCCTGTAAATGTACATACCACCTTCCATCCGTCCATTTCCAGCGGAATACCATGGAGCACGAAATTGCCGGTACCGTCTCCCCTGACACTGCAGGTAGGAAATTGGCCTGTTATTTTATCGGCGGACAGGCTCTCCCCATTAGGCCCTTTAAGAGTCCATTTATACTCGTTGGCGTAGTTTGCGGAAGCAGTAAAGCCCGCTCTTTCCCCTTCAATCACTTTTTCACCCTTGGGATTTTTAATAATCGTGGGCTGCCAGAGCATAGGTGTATAAACTTTAGTGAGTCTTACCTTAGTTCTGGTATCATCAACCGTAAACTCCACAGCCTCATTATTCAAATACACACTGAGGTTTTCAGAGAAGACATAGCCTTCCTGAGCGCTCAGCTCTATTATAATCTGAGCATCTCCTGTTCCGAAGGTTCCCTCTATAACTTCACCGCCTGTATCATACCAGTTATAGGCAGATATATAAGTTCCTGTGGTTGAGGTGCTGGCCGTTAACCCCTGCACCACCATAAGTGCTACGGGACTTGCCGATGTCTTAACCATCAGCTTATCTATCTCATTTTCAGCTCCGGCACTCACCGGCGCAAGGAATGGGAAAAGCATGAGCAGGCACATAGCCAGGCACACAATGCCGCTGATTTTCTTTCTAACAGTCATATAGGTCTCCTTTCTGTATTAAGGATACATTTATATTATATAATTTCCCTTAAATAAGGTCAAGGCGAAATAATTTCCGCATTGTAATTTTGCACAATTCTGATATAATTACTTTGATTTAGATATATGCAGAGGTTGAGGAAATTGATTAAATATAATGCAGGAAAATGTGATATAGCCGTTATTGGTGCAGGACACGCAGGCATTGAGGCCGCCCTTGCCGGTGCAAGGCTGGGACTGGACACTATCTGCTTTACCGTTAACCTTGACAGCGTTGGAAATATGCCATGTAACCCCGCAATAGGCGGTACGGGCAAGGGTCATCTTGTTCGGGAGCTGGACGCTTTGGGCGGTGAGATGGCAAAGGCTGCGGATAAAGCCTGTATACAATATAGGATGCTTAATTTAGGCAAAGGCCCTGCCGTTCATTCTCTCAGAGCACAGGCAGACAGGCGCCGTTATCAGGAAGTAATGAAGCATACTCTTGAAAAGCAGGAAAATCTGAGAGTAAAGCAGGCAGAGATAGTGGATATTGGCGTAAAAGACGGGAAAATCTGTTCTGTTACAACAGTTACGGGTGCCGTCTATGAATGTAAGGCAGTAGTGGTCGCTACCGGCACATACCTTGACTCTCGAACCATTGTGGGTGAAGTGCTCACATCCATAGGCCCGGACGGACTTGCCGCCGCTGTGCCCCTTGCAGAAGCTTTTAAAAAGATGGGGCTCAATATGCGCCGCTTTAAAACCGGTACTCCGCCCCGAGTCAATGCAAGAACAGTTGATTTTTCCAAAATGGAAATTCAGATGGGTGATGAAAAATCGGAGGGCTTTTCTTTCTCCACCGAGAAAGCTCCCGAAAACAAGGCTGTATGCTACTTAACGTACACTAACCAGCGTACCCATGATATTATAAGGGCAAATCTTGACAGAAGCCCCATATATTCCGGTGTAATTGAGGGTGTAGGCCCTCGCTACTGCCCCAGTATAGAAACTAAAGTGATGACATTTGCTGATAAAAAGCGGCATCAGCTTTTTGTTGAACCTATGGGGCTTGAAACTGAGGAACTGTATATTCAGGGATTTTCCTCCTCTCTGCCTGAGGAAGTCCAGATAGAGATGCTGCACACTATTCCCGGTCTTGAACACGCTGAAATGACCCGCTGTGCTTACGCAATAGAGTATGACTGCATAGATCCTACCGAGCTTTACCCCACTCTGGAGTGTAAAAAAGTTTCCGGACTATACGGTGCCGGTCAGTTTAACGGCTCTTCCGGCTATGAAGAGGCCGCCGTTCAGGGCTATGTGGCAGGTGTAAACGCAGCACTTAAAATTTTAGGCCGTAAGCCGCTTATCCTCCGCCGCAGTGACGGATATATAGGCACGCTTATTGATGACCTTGTAACCAAGGGCACCAATGAGCCTTACCGTATGATGACTTCCAGAAGCGAATACAGACTTCTTCACAGGCAGGACAATGCCGACCAGAGGCTTAGCCATATCGGCCTTGAGGTTGGTCTTGTCAGCCCGGAGCAGCACCAAAAAGTTATAGAAAAATATGAAATGGTGGATAATGAAATTGAAAGGCTGCAAAATAAGCATATAGCGCCCACCGCGGAGCTCAATAACATGCTCCTGTCCCACGGCACAGCCGCTGCAAATTCCGGCGTATCTATTGCCGACCTTATTCGCCGCCCTCAGATAAGCTATGCAGATACAGAGCCATTTGATAAGGAGAGACCTGAGCTTCCAAGCGCTGTAACTGCTCAGGTTGAAATCCGTCTTCAGTATGAGGGCTATATAAAGCGGCAGCTAAAGCAGCTTGATGAATTTAAGCGTCTTGAAAGCAAGGCACTTCCTGCGGATATAGATTATAACGATGTTGTGGGCCTGAGGCTTGAGGCAAGGGAGAAGCTTCAAAAAATACGCCCCGAAAATTTCGGTCAGGCCGGCCGGATTTCCGGTGTGTCCCCTGCTGATATTTCAGTACTTATGATTTACACGGAGAGCAAAAAATGAAAGTAGTTTTAGGTTTTTCAGGCGGTGTTGACTCAGCCCTTTCAGCCCTTCTTTTAAAGAATGCGGGCTATGATGTTTTGGGTCTTTATCTGGATAATACCGATGATACGGCAAGGGATGAGGCAGTCTCTGCCGCAGAGAGCATGGGTATTCCCCTTAAAGTTCTCGATGTAAAAGCGGAACTTGAGGAAAAGGTCTGTTCGTCCTTTGCAGACAGTTACCTGAGAGGAGAAACCCCGAATCCTTGTATTCTCTGCAATCCTTCAGTAAAATTTAAGTCTCTTTTGAGCTATGCTGATGAAACAGGCGCTGATTATATTGCAACCGGTCACTACGCACGGACTGAAAACGGTGTTCTGTATAAAGGACACCCCGATAACGACCAGAGTTACATGCTCTGCCGTTTAAAGCGTGAGCAGCTTAACAGGCTCATTCTCCCTCTTGGTGAATTCAGTAAAAAGCAGACACGGGCTATGGCTGCCGAGATGGGAATTCCCGTTGCCAATAAGCCCGACAGCATGGAAATTTGCTTTATACCTGATAAAGATTATATAGCTTGGCTCAAAAATCGGGTTGCTTTGCCCCCTGCCGGAGATTTCACCTTCCACGGCGAAAAGGTTGGACAGCATGAAGGTATTCACTGCTACACGGTAGGCCAGCGCAGAAGCGGCCTGTTGAACGACCGTAAGGTTTATATCTCAAAGATAGTTCCGGATAAGAACGAAATCCAGCTTGCCCTTTGGGAAGAGCTGTTTAAAACAGAGGTCAAAGCCAGAGACTTTAACTGGCTCATTGATAAGCCAACTGAGCCTATAAAGGCTTCCGTCCGTGTGCGGCACACAAAATGGGAAAACCCTCCCTGCACCGTGTACCCTGACGGTGACAGCGTCA
>JAHHRS010000057.1 GCA_020025675.1 Oscillospiraceae bacterium | reverse complement strand
TCAACGCCTATGCTGTGCAGCTCTTCTATGGCAATAGCGGCGGAACTGCCGCCTATTCCGGTGGATATTGCCAGTATAGGCACACCTTTATATAATCCCCGTATGCTCCTGAATTCTCTGTTATATGACAGTTCTTCTGTATTTTGAAGCTGCTTTGCTATTCTGTCCAGTCTGCCGGGGTCACCGGGAAGAAGGGCATATTTCGCCCTTATGTTTTCATCTAACTGAATGTGAGGCTGGAGCATGATATTTCCTCCTTAATTTTCACGAAGTTCTTCAATCTCTTTGAGAAGCTTTTCTTTAAGCTCCTCCGACATAAATGCGGCACGGACCGAGTTTTCACTGAGCTTTAAAAGGTCGTCCTCCGTAAAGCCCATGTCTTCTGTGCAGTGCCTGTATTCTCTGTCTAAATCAACGCCTGCAAAAGTCATGTTGTCGGTGTTTATGGTGACGGCAAGACCCATATCCAGAAGCTTTTTCGCCGGGTGCTCAATATATGAGGGCTGAGTCATGCACTGGATATTGCTGGTAGGGCAGACCTCAATGGCAACGCCTTCACGAATTGCTCTTTCCACAAGGGCTTTATCTTCACAAATGCGATGTCCGTGGCCTATGCGGCGAACTCCGAAGTCCAGTGCGTCCCGCACCGTGTCAGGGCCCTGACTGTCTCCGGCGTGGCAGGTGCAGGGAATGTTAAGCTCTCTTGCCCGTTTAAACAGAGGGGCAAAATTTTTGAGCGGGACTATACCCTCTGCTCCCGCAAGATCAAGCCCCACAACCCCTTTGCCAAGATAATTACCGCATACCTCCACGGTTTCGGCGTTTTCATTCCAGTTTACTTTTTCTGTACCTATGCACATCATGCAGCACAGAATTCCAACCTCAAAGCCGGGGCAGTTTTTTAATCCCTCTGCTCTTCCTTTTAAGACAGCCTCAACAGCCTGCTCCTGCGTAAGACCCTTTTTAGTGTGGAGCTGAGGTGCAAAGCGAATTTCAGCATAGGCCAGATGCTGGGAGTACAGCAGCTCTATAAGCTCTTTTGTAATGCGCACAAGGCTTTCACTATCCTGCATAATGTCTACCGGCAGATCGAACATTTTGAGATATTCATTTACACTTCCGCAGTGGGCACAGCGCTCTATATATTTAAGATAGGAAGGAAGATCGCTGCATGGGGCTTTTACGCCCTGCTTTTCCGCAAGCTCCAAAAGAGTTTGAGGAAGAACGGAACCGTCCAGATGTAAGTGCAGGTCAATTTTAGGAATATTTTGGTATTTCATATTAGGACTCCTTTCCCTTTTTCTAAAAATTCTGTGTATAAATTAGGATAATTATATCACACCCTCTGACTTTTGAACAGTAATGATAAAACGCTTATATGTAATGGCTTAAAAAGATATATATGTGCAAAATATTGTAATTTTCTAAAGAAAAAGGAGAATAAAAAAACACAATTGAGTATAATGCACAATAATAATTGACAAATCTTTCTAAATCGTCTACAATAAAAAATAAGAATCCATTTGCATAAGCTAAACACGGATTTCGGAACTTAAATTTATTAAGGAGGAAAAAAATGAAAAAATTTCTTGCATTAATTCTGTCTTTACTTATGGTGCTGTCTTTGGCAGCATGCGGTGAAAAGGCTCCTGAGACACCTGCCGAAGCACCTGCTGACGCTCCTGCCGACGCTCCTGCCGATGCTCCGGAAGAAGCTCCGGCTGATGCCCCTGCGGAGTCAAAAGTTTACAATGTTGTGCATCTTGTTAACGGAAACCTGGGTGATAAGTCCTTTTTTGACTCTGCAAACTCCGGCCTTGAGAAGCTGAAGGCAGACGGCAGAATAAACCTTACCACAATCGAGATGGGCGGCACTGTTGAAGATGAACCCAAGTGGCTCTCCACTGCTTATGAAGTGGCTGAGAGCGGCGAGTACGATGTCATCGTCTGCGGTACATTCCAGATGCCCGAAGAGGTAAAGGAAGTTGCTACCCAGTATCCTGACCAGAAGTTTATTATCTATGATGACAACACCTATGTGGGTGAAAACGCAAACGTTCTTAACATTACATACAAACAGAACCACCTTGGCTACCTGATGGGCATTTACGCAGCTTACCTCACCACCGATACCAGCATTGAGCGCATCAACGAGGATGCTGTTATCGGCTTCATCGGCGGTATGGATTCCCCCGTTATAAACGACTTCCTTGCCGGTTACATTGAGGGAGCTATGTCCGTAAATCCTGACATTAAGGTGGATACCCGTTATGCCAACACCTATGTAGATACCGCTATTTCCAAGGAATACGGTCTTTCCATGATAAACGACAACAAGTGCGACGTTATCTGGGGCGTTGCAGGTAACGCCGGTAACGGCGGCGCTGAGGCTGCTTTCGAGGCCGGCAAGGGCTACTTCCTTGGTGTTGACTCCGACCAGGAGCTGACATTTAATGAAGATCTGGCAGCTATAACCATGACCTCCGGCCTTAAAAACGTTGGTAACTCTCTGGTTTGGGTATTTGACGAACTGGATAAGGGCAACGAGTATTGGGGCACTGAAGTTACTCTCGGTATTGCCGAGGGCGGCGTAGGCATTGTTACCGATAAAAACTTTGCAAAGTTTGCAAGCGATGAGTGCAAGGCTGCTATTGAGGCTGCTGAAAAAGGCATAGTCAGCGGTGATATTACCGTATCTTCCGACTTTACAGACCACGATAAAGTCATGGAGCTTCGCGAAGCTGTTAAGCCCTGACAATCGGCAAAATTAAATTAACTCAATTCCCTGAAACATAGGGGGCTGGACACCCAGCCCCCTTTTTTGAAATCGGAAGTCAGTATTCGACGGTGAAGAGAGCGGAGCTAATAGAAATTGGAGGAGTTTCTCATGGCAGAGGAATACGCTATACAAATGAAGGGTATAACCAAGGTATATCCCAACGGCATAGCGGCCAATCAGGATGTGGACCTGCTTGTAAAAAAAGGTGAAATCCATGCCTTGATGGGCGAAAACGGAGCCGGTAAATCAACCTTGGTAAAAATGCTGTTCGGTATGGAACAGCCTACAAGCGGAGAAATTTGGGTAAACGGCAAAAAGCTTAACCTCAGCTCTCCCACAGTGGCCATTGCAAACGGAATAGGCATGGTGCATCAGCACTTTATGCTGGTTCCCAGCCTTACGGTAGCAGAAAATATAGTTCTGGGTATGGTCCCCAGAAAATCAGGTCTGTTTATAGACAAGAAAAAAGCCGTGGAAATCACGGAAGAATATTCTAAAAAATTCAATCTCCCTGTGGATCCCAATGCCAAGGTAATGGATATACCCGTTGGCATGAAGCAGAAGGTGGAGATTTTAAAGGCTCTGGTTCGCGGCGCCAAAATCCTTATTTTGGATGAGCCTACGGCCGTTTTAACCACTCAGGAGACAAGCGAGCTTTTTAAGGAACTGATGCACCTTAAAAAGCAGGGCTATACCATTATATTTATTTCTCATAAGCTCAACGAAATAATGCAGATAACCGACCGCATGACTATTCTAAGAGGCGGACGGTCTATGGGAGTTTACAACACCTGCGATGTAAGCCCGGAGAAAATTTCAAGGCTTATGGTAGGAAGAGATGTAGTTCTCACTGTCCAGAAGGATAAAGCTCAGCCCGGGGAAGAGGTTTTACGGGTAAGAGATTTGGAATTCGTGAACGAGTGGGGCAAAAAAATGCTGGATAAGGTGTCTTTCTCCGTGCGGCGGGGCGAGATACTGGGAGTAGCCGGCGTTGAGAGCAACGGTCAGAAGGAGCTTGTAGACATGCTCTTTAATCTCAACACTCCAAACGCAGGAACGGCTACCGTAAACGGAGAAAATATTCTGGGCCTGTCCCAGCGGCAAATAAGGGAAAAAGGCATATCTCTGGTACCTGAGGACCGTATGCTCTACGGAATAGCGGGCAAAGCCTCTATTCAGGAAAACCTGATTTCCGACCGCTGCGGTGAAAAGAGGCTGAATAAAGGGCCGCTGTTTAATATGAAGGCCATTCGTGAGGAGTCCGACAGACTCATAGAGGAATACACTGTTTTGTGTAAATCTCAGGATCAGCGAGTGGATAATCTTTCCGGCGGAAACATTCAGAAAGTTGTTGTAGCAAGAGAATTTTCTAATACACCCAGCCTTATAATAGCTGACCAGCCCACCAGAGGTATTGATGTAGGTGCTGAGGAATTCATAAGAAAAAAACTTGTGGAACTGTCACGCTCAGGCGTGGCTGTGCTCCTTGTGTCCGCTGACCTTAATGAGGTAATGGAGCTTTCCGACAGCCTTATAGTTATGTACGGCGGAAAGATTACCGCCTACTTTGAAGATACATCACAGCTAAATGATGAGATAATGGGCGAATATATGCTGGGCCTTAAGCATCAGCCGGAAGAGGAGGTCAGGAGGGTTTGCCATGAATAAAAAAAGAAAATTTATTTTCAGCATAGTCCGTGGCCTGACAGCTATTTTCATAGCCCTTTTGGTGGCGGCTTTGCTTATATTCATTTCCGCGGAGGGTCCCGGGTTTGCAGATAAACTCAGTCAGACAGGGAATGCCATGTCAAAGCTTCTTATAGGGCCTATATTTAAGTCCAACGGAAGCTTTAGCGTTAAAAACTTTACGGATGTACTTGCTGCAATGATACCTATTATCTTTACAGGTATGGCTACATGTGTAATGTTTTCCGCTAACCAGTTTAATCTGGGTGCTGAGGGCGGCATAATGCTGGGCGCATTCGTTACGGCGGTAGTTGCAATTTATGTGCCTTTGCCTCCCGTAGCTCTGCCCATAGTTGCAATAATATTGGGCGCTCTGTCGGTTGCGCTTGTAATGCTTATTCCCGCTGCTTTAAAGGCAAAACTGGGTGTCAGCGAAATGGTAAACTCCCTGATGCTCAACTACGTCATCATGTATTTTATAAAATATATGCTCAGCAGCCATTTGGCCGATACCAGCAAGGGCGCTATAATGACCTATGATTTTCAGGCTCATTCAGCGCTGCCGCAGCTGATAAATAACGGCTCCAAGCTCTCGTGGGGCTTTGTTGCAGCAATTATTTTTGTCGTTATAATTACTCTCTTTATGTACCGTACCCGCTGGGGCTACGCAATAAGAATGATAGGTATAAACAAAGATTTTGCCATGTATTCCGGCATGAAGGTAGCGGGCGTTATAATCATGTCTCAGGTTTTGGGCGGATTTCTGGCCGGTATGGGCGGCGGCATAGAAATGCTGGGCCGCTATACAAACTTTACATGGACGGAACTTCCCGGCTATGGCTGGACCGGAATTACAGTTGCAATCCTGGCCGGCAATAACCCGGCGTTTGTGCCGCTGGCAGCCTTCTTCATGTCTTATCTTAACAAGGGATGCAGTCTTATGTCTACATACTGCGGTGTTCCCTCACAGCTTATAGATATACTTCAGGCTGTTATCTTCGTGTTCTTCGCAGCTGATCAATTCCTTTCGGGCTATCGGCAGAAATTGGTCATAAAGAGCACTCAGGAAGAGCTTAAGCTTCAGTCTGAGCGAGAAGCTCAGCAGAAGGCCGATGCGGAGGTGAACTGAGATGTTTGATCTTATATTTTCAACTGATTTCTTTTTTGCGGTTTTGCGTATAACCGCCCCTATCCTGTTCGCTACACTGGGCGCAGTAGTAGGTGAAAAAGCAGGCGTGTCAAACATTGGTCTTGAAGGTACTATGATGATTTCCGCACTTTTTGGATCTCTTGTATCTTATTGGACAGGCTCATGGATGATGGGCGTTCTGGTGGCAGTGGGTCTTGGAATTCTGACTTCACTGGCAATGGGATTTTTCGCCTTTATACTTAAAACGGATATTATACTCACCGGTATTGCCGTAAATATGATAGGCTCCGGCGGTACCCTGTTTCTGGTAAAGGTTATTACAAATATGACTGAGGGCAAGGCTCTTGCCTCTACCACTTCTCTTATTACTACCGCAAACCAGATCCCCTCATGGAACATACCTGTTATAAAAGATATTCCTGTTTTGGGTGATATACTGTCAGGGCATTGCGTTCTTACATATGTGGCATTTTTAATGGTGTTTCTGACTTGGGTATTACTTTACAAAACCCCTATGGGACTTAATATCCGCTCAGTGGGTGAAAACCCGGATGCTGCCTCCTCGGTTGGCGTAAGCGTTTTAAAGGTAAAGTATATAGCCATAGGATTTTCCGGTGCAATGGCCGGACTTGGCGGTGCATTCATGTCCATGTACTATTCTATGGGCTGGTCTCTGGATATGGTAGCAGGCCGAGGCTTTATTGCTCTGGCGGCTCAGGCTATGGGCGCAGGGGAGCCTGTGGGCGGCATGATTTCTGCCCTTATCTTTGGCTTCGCTCAGGCGCTAAGTATAAAAGTCTCCTCCAAGGGTATCGACTCAAACCTTGTTACGCCCATTCCTTATTTGGTTACCATTCTGGGTCTTGTTGCCTTTGCACTTGTGGTTAGAAGACGTATCAAAAAGCAGCACTCTGCTGAGGCTCTTAAAGCGGAAGAAAAGTAAAATAATTTCGGCTTTTGCCGCACAAGGGCTCGCCGTTGTGCGGCAAATCTTTTAAAGAAAGGAAGTTAAATTTGAGCGAAAAAAAGAAAATTCCCATTATTCTGGACGGTGACCCCGGCCATGATGATGCCATAGCATGGATGCTTGCAAAAGCAAGCCCCCAATTTGAAATAAAAGCAGTTACCTCCTGTTCGGGAAACCAAACCATAGAAAAAACCACATATAATGCCCTGCGTATATGCACCCTTCTTGGAATAGATGCACCTGTTGCAATGGGGCTTCCCCATGGCCTTCTCTCAGAACCGTTTGACGCACCCTCCGTTCACGGTCAGAGCGGCCTTGACGGCCCTAAGCTTCCGGAGCCGTCTATGGAACTTTCACCTCTCAAAGCTCCTGAGCTTATGGCAAAGGTGCTGAGGGAGAGCGAGGAAAAAGTCACCATAATTGCTACCGGCGCACAAACAAACGTTGCAGCACTGCTTCTGGCTCACCCTGAGCTTAAGGATAAAATAGAGCGCATATCAATTATGGGCGGCGGACTTACCCACGGAAACTGGACTCCGGCGGCGGAATTTAACATACTTGTTGACCCTGAGGCGGCTCAGATAGTATTTAAATCCGGAATTGAACTTTATATGGCGGGGCTTGACGTTACGGAAAAGGCACTCATATTCCCCGAGGATTTTGATCGTATACGGAAAGTCGGAAATCAGGTGGCGGAAGTTGTTGCCGACTGGCTGGACTTCTTCTATCTTTTCCACCGCGATCGGGGCTATGCCGGAGCACCTCTCCATGACCCTTGCGCTGTGGCCGTGCTTCTGCATCCGGAAATATTCACAATAAAAGATTACTATGTGGAAATCGAAACCGCCGGAGAATACAGCAGGGGAGCCACAGTGGCAGACATGCGAGGCTTTGACGGGCCTGTGCCTAATGCCCACTGTCTTATGGGTGTTGACAGGAAAGCGTTTGCAGAACTGCTTGCAGAGGCTGTGAAGGCCTATGACGGAAGGAAGGTGGAGATATGAATAAGATTCCCGTATGGTTTGACACAGATATAGGAGTTGACGACTCAATAGCCTTCCTTGTGCTCAATAAACAGCAGAATCTTGAGCTGAAGGGCATTTCTGCCGTGGCAGGCAATGTGGAGATTAACTACACATACCCAAACGCCAGAAATATATGCTGCCTTGCAGGCAGCTGCTATCCTGTATATAAAGGCGCAGATAAGCCGCTTTTCGAGGAGCTTCACACAGCCCATGATATTCACGGCGAAGAGGGCTTAGGAAGGGCAAAACTTCCTGTTTCAAATGCACCGGAGACTGATATTCCGGCATGGGATGCCATATATAATGCGGCTTTAGAGGAAAAGGGAGAGCTTAGAATTATAGCGGTAGGCCCGCTTACAAATATTGCCATTACTATTGCCAAATATCCACAGATAAGAAGCCTTGTTAAAGAAATTCTTATTATGGGCGGTGCCTGTCAGGGAGGAAATGTGACTCCTGCCGCAGAATTTAATATTTATGCTGACCCCCACGCAGCACAGATGGTGTTTAAATCGGGGATACCCATAGTTATGTGCGGTCTTGATGTCACAATGGAAGCCTATATGACACCGGAAGAAGTATATGAGCTGGGGGCGGTGGACAGCCCGGTGTGCCGCTTTTTCAGAGACAGCACCATAGATGTTTTAAACTTCTATGAGCGGGGAAGTCTCCCCGGCCTTTGCCTCCATGACGTATGCCCTGTTTTGTACCTTGCACATCCCGAACTGTTTTCAGGCAGGGAGGCCGGGGTTTATGTGGAGACAAGAGGAACAATCACAAGGGGTAAAACCGTTACCGACCTTATGAGTGACAAAAAGTTCCCTGAGAAAAATGCTTTCGTGGTTTTGGGAGTTGACAGAGACGGATTTTCAGCCATGGTAAGCGATGTACTGAGAAGCTACTGAAAAAAGCCGGAGTTTTACTCCGGCTTTTTTTCCTGCTTTTTATTTAATTTCTGCACATAAATTCCGGTTAAAAGGAAGGTTATTGCGGCAACTGCGGCGGTTATAAGAACTATAAGAAAAATATTTGCGTTAATGCAGGTATCGCAGTTCCAGTTTAAGAAATTGGCGTTTAAAATGCAAAGCTCCTGTTTGCCCTGGGCTATAAAGCCGTAGGCATCGTTTAAAAAGGCAAAGGCACAGCCGAAAATCATAACGCCTATGGCAGCTCTGAACCAGACGTTTACGGGAAGGTATCTGGCCACAAGGAAAATGAGCCACAGGGGCACAAGACAAAGGCTTGCAACTATAACTCCCTCTCTCAGACCTTCCATATTGCCGTCATGGAGACAGACTTCAAAAATGGTGAGATACAGCCATATGCTGTCCCATAATAGGCTTATGACTGCTTTGTGATTCTGGAGAGCGGATGGCAGCCTTGCACCGTGAATAATTATGGGGAAAAACACCACAGACAGACCAAATACGGTAGGCACAGCCCAGTAGATGAAATTCCCGCCGCCCTGCATAAGGTCGGTAAAAAACATTATAAGAAGAATTGCCATGCTGCCGAAGAAGAGACTTTTTGAAAGCCTGTTTCCTGAGGACATAAGGGGTAAAACCGTGAGAGCCGCCACCAGAAGCATAGAGGCTGTGAGAACGCCCAGAACTCCGAAATTCCTTCCCGTGGATATGACTGCTATCATGGTTATAAGTATGGGAAGAAGTAAAAGCCCGCCTATAATAAGCCCTGCTTTCCATGCGGCACTTTTTTCCTTCAGCCTGTGGCGGGCAAGTACACCGGAGCTTTCGGAAGAAATTATATCTTCCACCTCGTGCTTCTTGAGCCGTTCTGATATTTCTCTGCACTTTTCACAGTTTTTTAAGTGCTCTCCAACAAATTCGGTGCTGCTTTCACTGCAAACTCCGTCCTGATACAGCGGCAGCAAATCCCGTACCAGCTCGCAGTCTCTTGGATTATTCATTTACATCCATCCTTTCCTGAATTTTGAGCCTTGCTCGATAATAAGTCACTCTGGCCCAATTTTCGGTTTTCCCGAATATCTGTCCAATCTCCCTGAAACTCAGTTCCCCGAAAACCCGAAGCTGAAAAACCTCCTTGTAGGGTTCAGGAAGGTCATGCAGAATGAGGTGTATTTTCAGCGCCTGATCTTTGTCATCAAGCTCCTGAACAAAATCTATATCTGATGGGACAGTATCGGACAGCTCCGCAGATTCAGTATTTTTGCGAAATTCATCGGCGGCGAGATTTTTGGCGATAGCACAGAGCCAAGTGAATTCTCCTGACTTATTTTTAAATTCTGCTTTACCGGTCATAGCTTTATAGAAAGTATTCTGTGTAAGCTCCTCCGCGGCGGAGCTGTCTTTTACAATGCTCATAAGATATGAATAAACTTTCATGTAATAGGCCCTGTACAGCTTCTCAAAATCCAAATCTCTCACTTCCTTTACATAGCTTAGACGGATAAACTCTAGTTTCGTTACAGAAGATTATAAAAAATTTCAGAAAAAAATCAAGCTTGACTAAAATTTGCCGTAAAGATAAAATTATCAAAAAGGGGGGATTTTTATGACCATAGCATTGGGCTATACAGCTCTTGCCTGCTTTCTGGTGCTTGTTGTAAAGTATCCGCTTAGAAAGCTGGGCCTTGCAAAAGCAAATGCCTTTATGATGAAACTGCATGAGATAGCAAGCGGTACGCTGTTTTTGGCAGGTATTCTGCACATGATAACGGCACTGGTCAAAAAAAGAAAGCATGTGCTGCTGATAGTCAGCGGTGCGGTGCTGTTTGCAATACTGTTTATAATTGTGGAGGCATGCCATATGACTAAGGATTATGAAGTCAAAATGAAGTGGCACAGAATTTTATCACTTCTGGCAGTGCTCGCCCTTGCTGCACACATAATATTTTTCTTTATATGAAAATGAATTTCCGGGCTTGGCTAAAGCCCGGAAATTTTTGTTTATTTTTGCTTTTCAGGGTCGAAAATATCCGGATCATCCTCCCAACCTCTGTCTAAAAGCCAGAGCGGCAAGGCATCCTCGTCACATTCAGCGGCGTTAAAGCGCTGCATTTTTACCCTTGTTTCATATTTCCTTAAATCTGCTACATCAAAGCCCAGACCCATTTCTTCGGCTATTGGAATGAGCACATCTTTTGCAACGGCGTCCCGTATTTCAAGACAGCCGGGGTAATTTGCCTCAGCTTCGTCTACTCTTGCGCGGAGCGTAGGGTCTGTTTCGTAGAGCTTAAAGAATTTTTCAACATTTTCTATCATAATAACCACTCCGAATGTAAATTAGATAAAATAATAATACTAAAAATAACTGAGTATTTCAAGTGACAGAATTTCTTATAACAGGTATGAGCTGCATGATTAGATACGGAAAAACCGTCGGGAAAATCCCGACGGTTTCAGCATGTCAAAAAAGCCTCGCAGAGTTTGCCGCCGCAGCGGCAAAGAAAATTAAATTCA
>JAHHRS010000056.1 GCA_020025675.1 Oscillospiraceae bacterium | reverse complement strand
ACTCCCCCTGTTGATCCCGACGGAAGCACTGATAATCAGGGCAATACCGACGGTCAGGATAATAGTGAAGAGCAGAATGGCAATGACAATAATACTCCCCCTGTTGAACCTGCAGCACCCATCGAGATAACAATTAAAGCCAACGCTCCTAAGGTGAACGCAGATAAGACCGGCGTTGAGGCAGACGACTTTATATTAGTTGGTGAACTTAAAGACGGAGACGAGATAAAAGAAGGCTCCGTAAAACTTACAGCAACTCAGCAGACCGATAATCCTCAGAGCTGGTACATTGCAATAACCGGCGGAGAAATAGTTAAATCAGACGGCTCACCTGTGGAAGATGGCAAATACGCTATCACCCTTCAAAATTCAGATACAGTGACCCTTCCGATTTCATTTAGCATTAAGGCAAATGCCCCCAAGCTCAACTCCGAAAACAAATACGAGGCAGACGGCTTTACTGTAACAGGTCTCATTGATAATGATGCAGTAAGAAGCGACAGTGTTGTAATTGAGCTAGTAACCGATCCAAACGGCGACATTTACGCACAGATAAAGGCCGCAGAGGGCGGTATTGTGATTGAAAACAACGGTACTGTTGTTGCCGAAGGCAAGTATGCCCAACCCGTTTTTATTCCTTCCGATTCTGTCACTCCCGTTGCTCCTCCTGCTGATACAGTTCGTGGTGAGTTAAAATTAAAGCCCGCCGATATAAAGGCAGTTTATGACGGCAAAGAGCACACAGCAGATAAGTATGAAATTGTCTCCGGTAGTCTCGCAGAGGGTGACACTATTGAGGTTAAATTTAAAGGAAACGCAGAAGAATACACTTCCGCTGCTGTTGAAAGCACCATTACCGATGTTGTAATTAAAGATAAGGACGGAAAGGACGTTACCGATAAGTACACTGTTGAGCTTGTTCCCGGTTCAATAAGCATTGCAAAGCGTCCCATCACCTTTAAAGCTGCCACATTGAACGTCGGTGTAGGCAAAGAGGACACACTGGTTAAAGCCAGCAAGCTCCCCGACGCACAGGGTTACAGCAAGGGCTACAAGATTGAGGAAGGCTCCGCTGATGAGGGTCTGTTAAATGACCACAAAGTCAAGAGTATTACTGTGAACGGTGAAGGCCGTTACAGTGACCTGAAGGGCAGCGATAAGAGTTTTGAAACAAGCATTGACGCATCCAGCATCAAAATTACCAGCGGTATCAAAGATGTTACAGATAACTACGACATAGAAACCGTAAACGGAAAAATCAAATTAACTTTCACCGGCAAGGACACTCCCAAGGATATTGCCCTGAACATTACCGCAAAGAGCGCTAAGTGGACCTACGATGGTAAAGCCCATGAGCTGAAAGAAGTTGAAAGTACAAAGGGCCTTGTTGACGGAGACCAGATTAAATCTGTTAGTTTCAATAATACCAGCACCATAACGAATGCCGGGTCTGTCAAAAACGAGATTACATCCGTTGTAATTGTTGATAAGAATGGTAATCCTGTACCTGTTGGCAAGTACAAAGTAAGCTACACTGCCGGTACTCTCACCGTTGAAAAATTCAACCTTACTGTTACCGCCGAATCCGCAAGCAAGGTATATGACGGAAAGCCTCTGGAAAACAAAAACGTAAGCGTTGGAAAGCTTGCAAATTCCGGTCATACAATTCAGGTCGAATACACAATATTCAATTCTAAGGGTAAGGCATTGCAGAATCCTCCCATTGATGCAGGAACTTATACCAAGAAAATAACCAAGGTCAACATTCTTGATGCAAACAAAAACAACGTAAGCGACAACTATAAGATAAACAATGTAGACGGCACTCTCACCATAAAATCCGGTGATAAGAACAACTCCACAGGCCCCAAAACCGGAGATGAAGCAAATATGGGTCTCTGGATTGGAATTCTGGCTGTTTCCGCAGCAGTTGTTATTGCCGTAGTGGTAGTAATAGTAATTAAGAACAAGAAAAACGCTCAGGAAAATGTTTCTGACAACGAAAATGATCTTAATTCAAACGAAAGCAACAAAGAAGAATAATTCCTAAGCTTAACCCCCTATGCAAAATTAATTGCATAGGGGGTATCTTTATTAAAAACTAATATAATGAACTTACAAAGTTTCTTTACTATTGGTTGTAAAGCATGGTAATTTCGGTTTGAAGATCAAGCACGCATATATGCCGCTCTAGAAGGCAGCAGAATAAGGTTTACACGTTTATATATAAAATGTGGCCCCAATATTATAATTCAGCCAAGGCCCTCACGTTGCGTCTCAGCGGACGTTATTTTTTACAAAGCTTAATTTACCATAACCGGTTCACGTCAATTCAGCTGCTTTGGCATAGGCATCACACCAATATGTTTTTCATTTAAAAAATAATAATAAAAAAGCAGCACCCTTTAGGTGCTGCCTTATCAGCGTTAATTAGTAGTAACGCTTATTTTTGTTTTTACGAGCTGCCTCGGATTTTTTACGACGCTTGACGCTGGGGCTCTGATAGTACTCTTTCTTTCTCAGATCAGCCAGAACGCCGGACTTAGCGCAGCTGCGCTTAAATCTTTTAAGTGCGTTGTCCAGAGATTCATTCTCCTTGACGTAAATTTCAGACATTTATTTCCCTCCCTCCAAATGTGCCTTGCGGCACTTCAAGGGCCAACTAATTGGCTTGTGAACATTAGTATTATAGCGGTTTTGTCTTCTCTTGTCAATATTCACTTTGCAGGCTTAAGAATTAAATTTACAATTTTATTCTTAACTACGATAGTTTTTACAATAGTCATGCCTTCCATATAGCGCTGTATTTTCTTATCGGCACAGGCAGTGTCAATAACCACCTGCTCGGAAGCATCTGAGGGAACCGTTATAGTGGAGCGAAGCTTTCCGTTTACCTGAACTGCCATCTCACGTACAGAGTCTTTGGTCTTACTCTCATCGTATTCAGGCCACGGCATCTGCATGCACATCTTTCCGTACTTTTCAGCATATCCCGTCAGCTCCCACATCTCCTCAACCATATGAGGAGCAAAGGGGCTCAGCATAAGCATTAGCTGTTCAAGATCGCCTTTAGTGAGTCCATGTGAATAGAATTCGTTTACCATGGTCATTAGAGCTGCTATGGCGGTGTTCATCTTAAGCTCGTCAATGTCCTGAGTTACCTTCTTTATGGTCTTATGGATAATTGACTCGTTTTCCTTGGAAATTTCATCACCCGGCTTAATCATATCCATCAGGTTCCAGCAGCGGTCAAGGAAACGCTTAGAGCCCTTGACAGCCTCGTTAGACCAGCTTACAGCCTTTTCAAAGTCACCTATAAACATGATGTGCAGCCGCATAGTGTCGGCGCCATACTGCTCAACTATATCGTTGGGGTTTACAACGTTGCCTCTGGACTTGGACATTTTTTCTCCGCCCTCACCCAGTATCATTCCGTGAGAGGTGCGCTTTGCGTAAGGCTCGGGAGTATGAACAACCCCTATATCATAAAGGAACTTGTGCCAGAAACGGCTGTACAGCAGGTGAAGAGTTGTGTGCTCCATACCGCCGTTATACCAGTCAACAGGACCCCAATATTCTTCTGCTTCCTTGGAAACAAGTTCCTTGTCGTTATGTGGATCCATATAGCGCAGGAAATACCAGCTGGAACCTGCCCACTGAGGCATTGTATCGGTCTCCCGCTTTGCAGGGCCGCCGCAGTGAGGACAGGTGGTATTAACCCAGTCTGTCATCTTGGAGAGAGGTGACTCTCCGTCATCGGTGGGCTCGTAGGAGTCAACCTGAGGCAGAACCAAAGGCAGCTCACTCTCAGGCAGGGGAACCCAACCGCACTTCTCGCAGTGTACAAGAGGAATGGGCTCGCCCCAGTATCTCTGACGTGAGAAGACCCAGTCACGGAGCTTGAAGTTAACCTTCTCCTTGCCTATTCCCTGCTCCTCAAGCCATTTTTTCATTACAGGAATAGCCTGTTTAACCGTCAAACCGTCAAGGAATCCTGAGTTTACCATGATACCGGTATCGTCCTTGAGGGTAAATGCAGCTTCCTCAACGTTACCGCCCTTAACCACTTCAACTATATCGCATCCGAATTTTTTTGCAAACTCCCAGTCACGGTCATCGTGGGCAGGAACTGCCATAATAGCACCGGTACCGTAGGTTACAAGAACGTAGTCAGAAATAAATATAGGAATTTCTTTACCGTTTACGGGGTTAATAGCCTTTACACCCTGAAGCTTAACGCCGGTTTTTTCCTTATTAAGCTCAGAACGCTCAAAATCAGACTTGTGGGCAGCCATATCAACATATGCTGCAACCTCGTCCCAGTTCCGGAGCTTATCCTTCCACTTGCTGACGTACTCATGTTCGGGTGAAAGAACCATGTAGGTAGCGCCGAAAAGAGTATCAGGACGGGTTGTATAAACTATAACATTGTCACCTACAGTAGTCTCAAAACGGACTTCTGCACCGGTAGAGCGACCGATCCAGTTTTTCTGCTGGACTTTTGCTCTCTCAATATAATCAAGACCGTCAAGATCGTCAATAAGCCGCTGTGCGTACTTGGTTATAGCCAACATCCACTGGCTCTTTTCCTTGCGTATAACCTCGCTGCCGCATCGCTCGCACACGCCGTTTACAACTTCCTCGTTGGCAAGAACGCATTTACAACTGGTACACCAGTTAACGGGCATGGTTGTCTTATAGGCAAGCCCCTTCTTGAACATCTGAATAAATATCCACTGAGTCCACTTATAGTATTCCGGATCGGTGGTATCTACAACTCTGTCCCAGTCAAAGCCGTAACCCAGCATTTTAAGCTGGCTTGTAAAGTTCTCAATGTTCTTCTTGGTAACAACAGCCGGGTGAACATGGTTTTTAATGGCATAGTTTTCGGTAGGAAGACCGAAAGCGTCAAATCCTATGGGGAAGAGGACGTTATATCCCTCCATCCTCTTCTTGCGGCAAACTATATCCATAGCCGTAATGGGTCTTGGGTGTCCAACATGAAGCCCCTGTCCGGATGGATACGGGAACTCTATAAGTCCGTAAAACTTGGGCTTATCACTGCCGGTTACTGCCTTGTAAGGCTTTTCTTCTTCCCATTTTTTCTGCCATTTCTTTTCTATGGCTGTAAAATCGTATTTCATTATTTATTTTTTCCCCTTTTTAGTCTTCGTTCATTTTTCCCTGCTGTCGGGATCAAGAAGTGATGAAATGGGGATCTCTTCTGCGTCACTCCAAAGACGTTCAAGATCATAAAACTTTCTTGCTTCATCGGTGAACACATGAACTATAACACTGCCGAAATCCATAAGCACCCAAATATCTGAGCGAAGACCTTCTCTTCTTATAGGCGGCTCTCCGGCCTCGGAGAGCTTTCTGTCAACTTCATCCACAAGAGCTTTTATGTGGGTGGAGGTGGAGCCGTTACAAATTACAAAATAATCAGCCAAAATGGTTTTCTCGGCGGTTTTAAGGACTTTAAGATCCTTAGCTTTTCTGTCGTCCAAAGCTCTTGCCGCAATGGTGGCTATCTCTAAGGGACTGAGCATATTTTTTCCTCCTTTATTTACTGGCAGCGTACCAAAGGTATGCCGCCTCACTGCTTTCGTGAGGTATTCTTCCCTGACGTTTTACTTCCTCCATGGAACTTTTCAGCCCGTAAGCCATAGCTTTATCTATATCCGTATAGCTGAGCTCACGAAGTTTATCTATGCCGGGAAAATTCCTGCCGGGCTCTATAACATCTGCAAGGTATATAATTTTTTCCAAAAGGCTCATATCCGGCTTGCCGGTTGTATGCCAGCGAATAGCATCATAGACCTGCTGAGAAATACCGAAAAGCTCTCTTGCAAACTCCGCTCCCGTTCTCTGGTGGAGCAAAGCCGGGCTTGAAAGCTCTGTATTGTCAAGGATAATACCATATTTATGGCATAAATTCAACTGTTCGTCATAGCTTAGGCGCTTGGTAATATCGTGGAGAATACCTGCCTCTGCCGCTGTCTCCGGGTCTTCTCCCCATTTCATTGCCAGCATTACCGCCTCGCTCTCACAGCCCGCCACATGTGCAATGCGGCTTGGTTTAAGAAACTTAAATGCTTTTTCTCTAAGCCACTGTATTTCAGGGGAGGCCTCATAGTAGTTATTTTTTATAATACTCCAATAAACATCATCTTTTAGCTCTTCTCTGCCCTGACGTATTCTTAGCTTTTCTCTGATTTCCATTGAAGACATAGGCAATGGTTCATGGGGCAGAAGGTATATATCAGCTCCGTATTCCGTTTTGTATTTCTCGGCTGTATCTTTAAGCTTGGATTGATTTCCCTCATCTCTTGAGAGAACAGCAATGGAGCAGTCGGAAAAGAGATATTTAAATCTGTACCACTCTTCAAAGCTTAAAAACATATCTGTACCAACTATGAGCACAAGCTGATCCTCCGGGTACATCTCACGCAAAGCCTCAACGGTGTGGGCAGTGTAGCTCTTGCCCTCGCGTTTAAGCTCTATATCCGAAACTTCAATGCCCGGTATATCTGAAAAATTAAGACTGCAAAGCTCCATGCGTGCCTCCGGTGTGGGGCTGTTTGGTGCCATCTCCTTATGGGGAGGAATACGATCGGGAACTATGAGGAATTTATCCGGTCTCAGTTCCCTGCAAACGGTCTCTGCCGCCGCCCTGTGGCCAAGATGAGGCGGATTAAAGCTTCCGCCGTATACGGCAATTTTCATTTTTTCTTTTTGTCCTTCACAAGCTCAATAATAGGCTTTTTTTCGTTTCTCTTATAAAGTACAAATTTGGTACCGATAACCTGCACCTGCTCTGCTTTGCATGCCTCGGACAGTGCATCACACGCTTCTCTTGCAGTAAGCATAGAGTTTTCCAAAACCCTGCCCTTTACCAGTTCTCTGGCCTTAAGTGCCGCAGAAACTGAAGATACAAGATTATCATTTATACCGGCTTTGCCGACCTGAATTATAGTGTCCTCAGCCGCTGCAAGACCTCTGAGCTGTGCTCTCTGTTTGCTTGTAAGTGCCATTTATTTTCTCCTGTTCTTTATTTAAAAAGTGCTTCTACAAAATTCTTGCTGTCAAAGGGAATCAAATCGTCCATGCCCTCACCCACACCCACATATTTTACGGGCAGGTTAAGCTCTGAAGCTATGGCAAAAACTATACCGCCTTTTGCTGTACCGTCAAGCTTTGTAAGCACTATGCCGGTAAGACCGGAAGTTTCTAAAAACTGTTTTGCCTGAATAAGGCCGTTCTGGCCGGTGGTAGCATCCAGAACCATCAATGTCTCCACATCAGCTTCAGGAAGCTCACGCTGGATTATACGTCTTATCTTATTAAGCTCGTTCATAAGATTTTGCTTATTGTGAAGCCTGCCGGCGGTGTCAATTATAATAACGTCTGCCCCTCTGGCCTTAGCTGCACATATACCGTCATATACAACAGCACCGGGGTCACTTCCCTCTTCATGCTTTACTATATCTGAACCTGAACGGTCAGCCCAGATATTAAGCTGTTCCGCAGCAGCGGCACGGAAAGTATCGCCTGCGCACAAAAGCACTTTCCTGCCTTGTTCCACAAGCTGATGAGACAGCTTGCCGATAGTTGTAGTCTTTCCAACACCGTTTACACCTACCATAAGTATGACAGACGGTTTTGTGTTTAGCTTAAGCTCTGTATCGCCAACATTAAGGAACTTGGAAAGAATTTCTATAAGTCCTTCTCTTGCCTCATCGCCCTTTCTGAAACGGCGTTCCCATGTCATTTTTTTAAGCTGGAAAACTACCTTTTCGGCGGTCTCTGCGCCTACGTCGCTCATTACGAGGAGCTCTTCCAAATCATCGTAAAAATCTTCATTGTCAGGCTTGAACTCCTGAAAGATCTCCTCCAGCTCTTCAAGATTGTTTCTTGTCTTTTTAAGTCCGGAGAATATTTTGTCAAAAAATCCCATATCTTTACTCCTCAATAGTTTTCTGAGCGCTTTCAAGGTCAAGCTCTATAACCGTTGAAACACCCTTTTCCTGCATTGTAACGCCATAGAGCATATCTGCCTCTTCCATTGTACCGCGTCGGTGGGTTATAACAAGGAACTGTGTCTTATCTGACATACGACGCATATATTCCGCATAACGGTTAACGTTAGCTTCATCCAGTGCAGCCTCAATCTCATCCATAACGCAGAAGGGAGTGGGGCGCACTTTCAAAATAGCAAAGTACAGTGCGATAGCAACAAAAGCCATTTCTCCGCCGGAGAGAAGGCTTATATTTGATAGTGCCTTTCCGGGAGGCTGGACTTTTATTTCAATTCCGCAGTCTAACACATTGTTCTCGTCTTCCAGCACCAGTGCTGCCTTTCCTCCGCCGAAAAGTTCAAGGAAAGTCTGGCGGAAACACCGGTCAATCTCCTTAAAACGATCTGTAAAGACCTGCTCCATTTCACCTGTTATATCTGATATTATACCCAAAAGTTCCTTTTTTGCTTTCTCCACATCGGCCCTCTGTTCGCTTAAGAATTCATAGCGCTCGTTGACACGCTTAAATTCCTCGATAGCGCCCAGATTCGGAGTACCGAGAGAGTTTATTTCTCTCCTTAACTCTCCTATGTGTTTATTAGCCTTTTGTATATTTTCAACCGGCTCTCTGATAGCCTCTGCCGCACTGTGGCTCAACTCGTAGTTATCCCAAAGCTTGTCCAAAAGCTGTTTTTCCTCCATTTCGGAGGCAAGCTTTTTCTGTTCAATTCTGGCGCTCATACGCTCCATGTCCAGAATGTCAGCATTACGGGCCTGCGCATCTTTTTGGGTCTTTCCTCTGCGGCCCTCAAGTTCCATACGGCTTCTGCTTATTTCGGCAATTTCTTCTTTTATCTTTGACACTCTGTCATTTATGCCGCTAAGTCTGCTCTCTTCATCAGAAAGTCTCTTCCTGAAGCTCTCTATCTGATTATCAGCCGCTTCCACAGCACGTCTTCTGCTTTCACTGTCGCCGGAGAGTCCGCTGAGCAATGCGTTCAGCTGGCGGATAGAATTTTCAGTGGTTTTCTTTTCTGCTTCAAATGATGAGCTTTTACTTTTTAATTCTGCGGCTTCTTCCATAGCCATGTCAAGCTGGTATTTTATAGCCGCAAGACCGCTTTTTGCCTTGCTCAGTTCATCGGCACAGCGCTTTTCGTCTTCTTCCAAATGAGCTCTCTTCGTTTTCAGCTTCTGAAGTTCATTTGCTCTTGAGAGAACACCGCTGGTTTTTGCGGCACTGCCGCCGGTCATGGAACCGTCAGCATTCATAAGCTGTCCGTCAAGGGTCACTATTCTGAGTCTGTTGCCGTTTGCTCTGGAAATTCTGACAGCGTCCGAAAGACTTTCCGCAACAATAGTTCGTCCTAAAAGGTTTGCAAATATTCCGGTATACTGGGGTTCAAACTGAACCAGATCCATAGCAAGTCCCACAAATCCCGGATCTTTATTGGGCAGGGTTTTAAGGCTGTCACCTCTTATAACGTCCATCGGCATAAATGTGGCTCGCCCGCAGTCCCTGCGTTTCAGCAGTTCGATGGCGGCCTTACCGTCATTCTGACTGTCAACAACGATTTTCTGGGCTGACGCTCCCAGTGCCGTTTCAATTGCAAGAGCGCACTGGTCGTTTGCCCTAAGCAGATTTGCAACAGGGCCGTGAACTCCTCGGAGATTTCCGTGTTCTGCCTCACGCATTACAAGCTTAACTGCTTTAGAGTATCCCTCGTAGTCCTTCTCCATCTCCTGGAGCATATTTATTCGTGACTCTGTGCTCCGTCCTTCTATGTGAATGGATGTGGCTCTGTCGTTTAAGTTCTTTAAAATCTCCTCACGGCTGCCCATTTTCATTTTGCAGCCCTGAAGAACATTTTCATTCTCTTTTGTGAGCTGAGCCAGTTTCTCCAGCTCCTCATCAGCAGCTTTTATCTGTGCTTCACCCTGAGCAATGCTTTTCTTTATTTCAAGAACCCGGTTTTCCTGCTCGGCTATATCAGACAGCATACGTTCTTTGTTTTTAATATTACTCTCTATATTAGCCTTTATAACAGCGGTTTTTGCCTCACACTCGGAAGCCTCCGCCTCTGTTTTTGAAAGTCTTTCTCTTGCTTGCTCGCTCTCCACATCCTTGCGGCGCATACGCTCGCTTATGCTGTCAGATGAGGCATACAAAGCATTGAGTTCTTCCTTTGCCTTTTCAAGACTCTTTTTGGCCTGCTCGTACTCCTGATTTATGCCTTCGGCCTGAGTGCGGAGCTTTTCAAGGCTCTCCATCCAAAGGGAAACTTCCTTTACTTTAAGCTCATCCCTTAAAACAAGAAATCGCTTTGCAATCTCTGACTGTTTTTTAAGCGGTCCGACCTGCATTTCAAGCTCTTCTATCTTGTCATTTACACGAAGGAGATTATCCTCGGTGCGTTCAAGCTTACGCTCTGCCTCTTCTTTTCTGTATCTGAAACGGGAAATTCCGGCGGCCTCTTCAAAGACCTCCCGTCGGTCGGTACTTTTATTGGAAACAATATCCGCAATTTTTCCCTGACCTATAATAGAATATCCGTCTCTGCCCAGACCTGTATCCATAAGAAGGTTATTTATATCCTTCAGACGAACGGACTCACGGTTTATATAGTATTCGCTGTCACCGCTTCGGTAATAGCGGCGAGTCAGCATTATTTCGCTGCTGTCATAATCAAAAATATGGGCAGAGTTATCAATAATCAGAGACACCTGAGCATAGCCCATAGCCCCTCTCTTCTCTGTGCCGCCAAAGATAACATCCTCCATTTTGGCACCACGGAGGGCCTTTGAACGCTGCTCCCCCATTACCCAGAGTATTGCATCGGAAATGTTTGACTTTCCCGATCCGTTTGGGCCCACAATAGCGGTTATATCTTTTTCAAATGTAAGTCGGGTTTTATCGGCAAAACTTTTAAAACCCTGAATTTCCAAAGCCTTTAAGTACAAGTGAATAACCTCAATTATAAATAGTTAACTTTAGTATTATATTGCATTTATTCTGATTTTTCAACGGAAATAAGTAAAATTTCTTCCTCATTTACCCCGGCTTCACGAATTTTAAGGTCTTTTAATAAAAATTCTCTGCACAGAGTTGCGATATTCTGTTTATGCTGCCCAACCATCTGGGAAATTTTAGATTTATTTACTCCTAAAACCACGCTGCTGCCGCCTTCAACGCCAATCAAAAGCTCTCTTGCCTTATTGAGCATTATGCGGCTCTTAACAAGTTCACCCAGTGCCGGGTGATATGCACCGCCCACAGCGTCGCCGCCTGACAAATCATCAGTAGGATTAAGTCCCAGCCTTATTATAGGTATTTTTGCCTCATTAAACAT
>JAHHRS010000055.1 GCA_020025675.1 Oscillospiraceae bacterium | reverse complement strand
GGAGGAGCCTGTTTATACACAGGAAGAATATTATGAAGGGGGAGATGAATATTCTCAGTATGCAGATGAACCTGCATATGAATATTCAGAAGAACCGGAAGATGAGAATTCCGGCGGAAACAAGGTAAAGGGAAAAAAACAGAAAAAAGAAAAGCCCAAAAAGGAAAAAGTAAAAAAAGAAAAGCCCCCGAAGGAGAAAAAGGAAAAAACCGAAAAGCCCAAGGGAAAATTTAGAAAGTTTAAGATAGTCCTTATCTCCACCCTTGTTGTACTGATGCTTATAGTTGGGGGAATAGTTGCGGGCGGCTATTATGTGACTGTCAGCGATGTTAACCTGCCTAAAGTTTATGTAGACGGTGTGTTTGTGGGCGGCATGAATAATGCAGAGACCATAAAGGCTTTGGAAGACAGCGGCTGGGATGAGAGAACTGATATTGCTCTGCGCGTAAAGCTTCCTGCCGGTGTGAGCTTTAAGCTGGACAGGTGCGATGCCGGTGCCATATACACAAAGGACGCTGCGGTTAAGATGGCATACAGATACGGCCATTCGGATAATATATTTGAAAATTTGCTGAGATATATTGAAAACCTTATTAAACCGGTGGATGTAAGTGAGGGTTATCTCAGACTTAATGAAGACTATATAAAACAAAAAGCGGAGGCGGGAATTGAAAAGTTCCTAAAAAAGACTGAGGATAGAGGCTATACGGTAGATAAAGAAGCAGGGAAGCTGAGTATGGTGAAAGGTGCAGGAGAGATGATGATAGATTCAGACGCTCTTGCAAGCCAAATTGCTCAGGCGCTGCAAAATGATGAAAAAGTTTTAGTGTATGACCATATAGATAATAAGCTTGAACCGCCTGATTTTGAAGAGATATATAATGAACTTAGTTCTGAACCCCAAAATGCTGCCTATGACGAGAAATTTAATGTTACAGATGAGGTAGTAGGCTGTGAATTCAGCGTTGAAGAGGCAAAATCCATGTGGGAGGCGGCACAGCCTGCAGAAAAGATTGAAATTCCCCTTAATGTGCAATTTCCTGAGGTTACCGGTGACTATTTAAGAAGCCTTATATACAGAGATGTGCTTGGTTCACAGACTACCTATTATGACGGCAGCACAGAAGAGAGAATAAATAATATAAAGCTTGCCACCGAAAAAATTAACGGACTTATAATGATGCCGGGGGATGTATTCTCGTATAACGAGACGGTTGGACAGCGTACGGAAGAGGCTGGTTTTAAGTCTGCCGGTGCTTACGCAGACGGTGAAGTGGTGCAGGAGGTGGGCGGCGGTATCTGTCAGGTGTCGTCAACCCTCTATTGCGCCGCAATGTATTCCCAGCTTGAGACTGTCTCACGGACAAATCACTATTTTAAGGTGGCATATCTTGATTTCGGTATGGATGCAACTGTAAGCTGGCCCAAACCGGACTTCAAGTTTAAAAATAACCGTGATTATCCCGTGAAAATCAATGCCTACTGCAATGATGAGGACAGCAGTCTCACAATTGAGATTTTAGGTACAAATCTTGACGGAAGCTACGTGGAGATAACCCATAATCAGCTTGTTGTTAAGGGACTGCCCGAATATCCCGAGGTTGTTACAGGCTATGGTGTTACCGCTACCCGACATGTATATGACAAGGACGGAAATGAAATTCAGACTATTCAAGAGCCGTACGGTATCTACAATCATCATAAAGACTATATAGATGAGCAGATAAATAACATCTACGGCGGAAGCGAGGAATAGCCTCAAAAAATAAAGCAAAAGTTTTAAGCATATATAATTTTAGGAGAAGAGAAAATGGAGAAAAAGGAAACATTTTATATTACAACCCCTATCTACTACCCCTCAGACAAGCTTCATATAGGTCACGCATATTGTACTGTGGCTTCCGATGCCATAGCCAGATATAAGCGCCTATGCGGCTATGATGTTATGTTCCTCACCGGAACCGATGAGCACGGACAGAAGATAGAGGAAAAGGCCAAGGAGGCAGGAGTAAGTCCTCAGGAGTTTGTTGACAGGATTGTTACGGGAGAAAAGGGCGTTCTCGATCTGTGGAAACTTATGAATATCTCCAACGACCGTTTTATTCGTACTACTGACGACTATCATGTGGAGGCTGTCCAGAAGATATTCAGAAAAATGTACGAAAAGGGAGATATTTATAAAGGCAAATATAAGGGAAAATACTGCACCCCCTGTGAAAGCTTTTGGACGGAGAACCAGCTTGTAGACGGCAAATGCCCTGACTGCGGCAGACCTGTCCATGATGCCGAGGAAGAGGCATATTTCTTCCGCCTCTCAAAGTACGCAAAGCCTGTTCAGGAGCTGCTTGAAACAGGTGAATTCCTCCAGCCCCCATCCCGTGTCAACGAGATGATAAATAACTTTATTAAGCCCGGCCTTGAGGATTTGTGCGTATCCCGTACAAGCTTTAAATGGGGTATTCCCGTGGACTTTGACCCTGGACATGTTGTGTACGTCTGGGTTGATGCTCTCTTCAACTACTGCACCGCTTTGGGCTTTCTCAACGATAAGTACGATGATTATGATAAGTACTGGCCGGCTTCCGTCCATGTAGTTGGAAAAGAAATTGTACGTTTCCATTCTATTATCTGGCCCGCAATGCTTATGAGCATGGGTATGCCTCTTCCCAAAAAGGTTTACGGCCATGGCTGGCTGGTAATTGACGGCGGAAAAATGTCAAAATCCAGAGGCAATGTGGTTGATCCCTATGTGCTGGCTGAGAAATTCGGTGTTGATGCTCTTCGTTTCTTCCTGCTGCGTACATTCCCCTTTGGCTCTGACGGCAACTTCTCCAATGAATTGCTGATTAACACCATTAATAAAGACCTTGCCAATGATTTGGGCAACCTTGTTTCCCGCACTACCGCAATGGTCGAAAAGTATTTCGGCGGCACTTTGCCTGAGGAACGTCAGGCGGATGAGCTGGATAACCAGCTTTTAGACTTTATAAAAAATACCAAGAGCCGCTACGGAAAGCAGATGGATGAGTTCCAGCTGCATCTGGGTCTGGAAGAGGTGTTTAAGCTTATACAGCGTGCCAATAAGTACATTGATGAGACTACACCTTGGGTTCTGGCAAAGGATGAGGCAAACAGGGCAAGGCTGGCAACCGTAATGTATAACCTTCTTGAGGCTCTGAGAGTTGCCCTTACTTTGCTCACCCCATTTATTCCGGAAAGCTGTGATAAGGCATTTAAACAGATTGGTGCTGACGAGAACTGCAGAACATGGGATAATGCCGACAGGTACGGAGTTCTTCCTCTCAACGTGACTGTTCACAAGGGGGAGACACTGTTCCCAAGAGTGGATATGGAAAAGACTCTTAAAGAGCTGGAAGAGCTGGAGCACTTAAACAAAGCTCCTGAGACAAAGCCTGTTCTGCCCGACGTCAGCATAGACGAATTTGCTAAATGCGATATGCGTGTATGTAAGGTTCTCAGCTGCGAAGCCGTTAAGAAGTCAGAAAAGCTGCTGAAGTTCCAGCTTGATGACGGCAGCGGCACTCCCAGACAGATCCTTTCGGGTATCCACAAGTTCTATGAGCCGGAGGATTTAGTGGGTAAGACCGTGGTTGCCATTCTGAACCTGCCTCCCAGAAAGATGATGGGTCAGATGTCCTGCGGTATGCTCCTCTCCGCTGTGAAGGAAGTTGACGGCAAGGAAGAGCTTCACCTTGTAATTCTGGATGACAGCGTCCCCGCAGGCTCTCAGCTCGGCTGAAAATACTTCAGCTGACGGAATACAAATTTAATAAAAACAAGCAGGACTAAGATTTTAAATCTTACTCCTGCTGTTTTTTTATCTTGTTTTATATAAATTAAAAATTGCTTATACTATCTGACTTTAATATCTATTCAATATAGCCGGTTTCCTTTCCGGAAACGTCTTCTTTTGTCATAGAGGATGAAATGTAGGAATCTCCCCGTTTCAATCTGTCGTTTTCCAAAATTTCAAAGGAATCGATAAAAACGTCATCAGACTCATCATCCCATGAAATAATATTCAATGTACTTTCACTGGCATACTGCAAAATATAATAAAATTTGCTGTTATTATGGCTTGTTTTTATGTATGTTAATGCTTCTTCAATATTTTCATACTCTTCCGGTGCTAATAAATCTTCAGAAGATAAGGAATTAAGATTGTCCTGAATTTCTGCGAGCTTCTGATTCACTTCGTCTGGGTTAAAATCCGGAAAAGAACTCTTTTGGGAATTACTGTCAATAACAGCATATATTGCGCCGCTGCCAAAAATAATAAAGACCGCCAAAGTTATAATTCCCATTTTACGAATAGACTTTTTCCCGTGGTCCGGTGCTGCTACACCGTATTCTTTAATTTCGTCTATTAAATCTTCGTAGTACGTCCACACAGCGCAGACAACAATAAAAATAAACCATAAAACTGCGGTTGCCGTATATGTAGTGAACGCAAGAGTAAGATTTTCTCCTACGCATACAAATAATCCAATGCAATTGATCAGCATCATCAATGTTCCGTTAACCAAGGCTCCTGCATAATGCCAGGTTCTAAATAGATATTGCCCTTTTGCATACGATAGTGAACTGACATTATTATTTAGGATAAGATTGGCAGTTACCAATTTTTCCATACTATCTTCTGAAATAAATACCTTTTTTTCCTTAGCCGGCAGCAGAACTCCAACCGTAAAACTAATAAAACCGAAGACTAAACTAATCCATGCAAATAGAGTAGATACTAATTTATCTTCTGCATCCCAAGCTAAGATTATAGTTAAAACTGATAACAGAATAATAGAAACTACCAGTATTATATTTATAATACCAAATATCCGCTGCTTGCTTTTTATTTTACTTAGTTCCAAATGATTCACCATCCTTTTTGAAAATTATATCATGCTAAAAGGCCGGAGGTCAACATGTATGTAAAATTCAGCATACTCCATAATAAATTGCAGAACTAAAATTTTGGGCATAAAAAACCCTCCCCGTAAAGGGGAGGGATAAAATAGCTTGAATTAAGCACCGATAGTTATTTCACCCTGAGGCTCTTCACCAGCTTCAGGCTCTTCATCAGTTTTAGGCTCTTCAACATTTTCAGGCGCTGGACTTGGAGCCGGAGTCTCAGGGGGTTTCACAGCCGTGAAAGTTGCGCTGACGGTTGCATCGCCCACAGGCATAGTGAAGGAAGTGCCTTCAATGGCTTTTCCGTTCACGCTTATACCGGAGCACTCATAACCTGCGTTGGGTGTTGCAGTAACATTAACTGTGCTGCCGGCGGTGGTCTTGGAGCTGTCCACAGTTACGGTGCCGTTGGAAGACTGTTGAACATTTACAGCGTAGATAATCTTCTCGAACTTAACGTCGATAATAACATCTTCTTCCGGCATAATAAACTTACCGTCGGTTACCTTGATATTTCTGCCGCTTGTGGTTTTGACAGTAGCACCTGCAAACTTGTAACCCTTATTTTCAGCGGGGACGGCACGAACTCTGACTGTTTCACCGGAATATGCCTCTTTAACGGCTTTGCCGTTTATTTTTACTTCGTAGGAACCGCCTTCTCCGGGATCATTAGCTGTGATGCTGTGAGCCGCAGCCCTCTTGAAGGTTACTCTGACAGTTACCTGGGAATCAGGCATAATGAAACTGTAATCGTCTTTGTTTACAGACACGCCGTTGTCTTTGTCAATAATGACAGAAACGGAATCCAGCTCAAAGCCATACTTAGGTTCAGCTTTAACAGTTACTCTCTGGCCTGCTGCGGACTCATCTACGGCTCTGCCGTTTACAAGGCAGCTGAACTGACCGTTGCTGGTCACGTCTCTGATAATTTTGTACTCATCCTTGGAGACAAAGGAGACGGAAACCTTAACATTGCCGGTAGGCATTACAAACTTACCGTCATTAACAGGGACATTCTTGCCGCCGCTTGTAACAGTGATGCTGCCCAGCTGGTGATCCCAATCGGCAGTAGCTACAACAGAAACAGTGGTTCCGGATTTAGCTTCGGAGACCTTTTTACCGTTTACCTGAACCTCGTAGCTGCCGTGATTGGTAGTGAGAGCTCTTATCTTGTATATTTTACCATCGGAAGGAGCAGAAGGAGTGTTGTTACCGGAGGAAGAATTACCGCCGGAGGAGGAATTACCGCCGGAGGAAGAATTGCCGCCGGGAGCGGTACTGTTACCGCCGGGAGCAACGGGAGCGCCGGCAACAGCGGAGGTCAGCACAGGAAGATAGATGGTCTGACCGACTTTAATGCTGCTGAAGTTATCCTTGCGATTATTTATAGACTGAAGTTCGGGAAGAGCGGTATTATAGTCAAGACCGTAATTGCTGCATATGTTAACCATAGCATCGCCTTTTACAACCTTATGGGCTACAATAGCGGTAAATGTACCGGATGAGGGAGGAGCAGACACGGGGAGCTTAATTACACGACCCACAAAAATGCGATTGTAGTTTTTAATATTGTTTACTCTCTGTATTTCTGCGGAGTTGGAAGCAAAGTCTATACCCAGAGACATGCAGACGCCCCCGACGGTTTCACCGCTTCGCATTACATGGTGGACGTAATAGCCCTTAACATAGTCATTACCCAGAAGCTTCAGGGCAGTTCCGCTGCTGCTTACGGGAGGGGCAGCCGTATTGCCTCCTGCGGGGGGAGCGGCGGGTTTACCGGGAGTACCGGGAGTGGTGCCGGGCTTAGGCAGAATAATAACTCTGCCGGGTTTAAGATTACCGTAATTTGTAATCTTATTAGTCTCGGTGATCCAACGGTAGTTGGCGTAGAAGTCCACGCCCAATTTCTGACAGACCTCTATGACTGTCTCACCTTTTTCCAACTTATGCTCAATGGTGTTATTGTCAGCGGAAGCTGTTACAGAAAAGCCTGAAAACAACGCCGCCACCATGCACACAATAAGCAAAGTGCTTAAAAGCCGTTTTTCCATTTTTGCATCCTCCTAACCGGCCCTTTCCGAGCCAAACTTATAATGGCTTCTTACATAATATTATAGCGTAAGGTTCTCTGCCTGTCTACATACGGTAGCAAAACTTAATAAAACTTAATTTTTGAGCCGATACGCAGACACGGCCTCTCCATTGCCCTGAATCGGCAGTGGAAAAACCACATAATAATAGAAATCCTAGGGACTTCTTGGTTACAATATTACGACAAAAAGAAACAAATTGCAAGACCTAAAATGAAATATTTAAAAATTAATTTTAAATGGTTACAAATAACCAAAAATTGAGCTTTAATACTGTATAAATTATAAAAATGCTGTGGCCGAAAACAATCGGACACAGCATTTTGTAACTTTTTTAATGCATTCAGTTAACTCCGGAGTTTTGATACATGCGAGTGTAATAATCCATATAATCTCCGCTCACAATTCTCTCCACCCAGCCGGGATTTTTAAGATACCATTCTATGGTTTCGCTCATGCCCTGCTGAAAGGTGTAACTGGGAGCCCAGCCAAGGGTGGAAGTAATTTTGGTGTTATCTATGGCGTAGCGGCGGTCGTGACCGGGTCTGTCCTTAACATAGGTTATAAGGCTCTCACTCTTACCCAGAATGGAGAGTATAAGCTTTACTATCTCAATGTTTGCCCGCTCATTGTTGCCCCCTATATTGTATACCTCACCGGTTACACCCTTTTCCAGAACCGTCAAAATGGCGGAGCAATGGTCTTTAACATGGAGCCAGTCTCTTATCTGCATTCCGTCACCGTATACGGGAAGAGGCTTATTATTCTTTGCATTGTGCAGCATGAGAGGAATAAGCTTTTCCGGGAACTGATAGGGACCGTAGTTATTGGAACAGCGGGTGATATTTACAGGCAGACCGTAGGTCTGATAATATGCGTGAACTATCATGTCGGCGCTTGCCTTTGAGGCAGAGTAGGGGGAGTTTGGAGAAAGGGGAGTAGTTTCGGTGAACATACCGGTTTGCCCCAGTGCTCCGTACACCTCATCGGTTGAAACCTGAAGATATTTTACTCCCGGCAGATAGGCTCTTGAATACTTGTTGTCCGGCTCTAAATTCCAATGCCTTTTGGCGGCTTCAAGCAGTGTGTGGGAGCCCACAATGTTTGTGGTAAGAAAAATTTCAGGCTCAACTATACTTCTGTCCACATGACTTTCAGCGGCAAAGTGTACAACGGTATCAAATTTATATTTATCAAAAAGCTCATTTACAAGCTCTTTGTCTCTTATATCGCCGTGAACAAAAACATAGCGCTTATCGTCTTTTACGCTAATGAGATTTTCAAGATTTCCTGCATATGTAAGCAAATCCAGATTTACAAGGCACTCAATGTCCTGCTTTTCCTGCAATATATACTGCACAAAGTTTGAACCTATAAAGCCAGCACCGCCGGTTACAAGTATTTTTTTCATATTTTTTCCTCCGAAACACGCATAAGGTACTCTCCGTACTGGGTTTTTAAAAGGGGCTGAGCAAGAGAAATGAGCTGTTCCTTTGTAATGTAGCCCATGCGATAGGCGATTTCCTCTATACATGCCACATACATGCCCTGCCGCTTCTGAATAATGGACACGAAGTTTGCAGCTTCAAGCAGACTTTCGTGGGTTCCGGTGTCCAGCCATGCCATACCGCGGCCGAAGAGATTCACTCTCAAATCCCCACGGCGGAGATATTCATTATTAACCTCTGTAATTTCAAGCTCACCCCGCTTTGAGGGCTTAATGCTCTTTGCTATATTTACAACGTCATTATCATAAAAGTACAGACCGGGCACTGCATAATTTGATTTTGGATGCTCAGGTTTTTCCTCGATTGAGAGAACATTGTGGTTTTCGTCAAACTCCACCACGCCGAAAGCTTTCGGATTGGGAACGGCATAGCCGAAAATAACAGCACCTTTCTGCAGCTTTGCCGCCTCACGCACATCAGGGGTGATGCCGCCGCCGTAGAAAATGTTGTCTCCCAGAATGAGGCAAACGCTGTCTTGGCCTATGAATTCCTCACCTATAATAAATGCTTCTGCAAGGCCATGGGGTTCAGGCTGGACGGCATACTCAAAACGGAGTCCCAGTTTACTGCCGTCACCCAAAAGCTCACGAAAAGCATGTATGTCTCTTGGGGTGGAGATTATGAGTATCTCCCGAATTCCTGCCAGCATAAGCACTGACAGGGGATAATATATCATGGGCTTATCGTATACAGGCAGTATCTGTTTTGAAATTGGACGTGTTATTGGGTAAAGGCGGGTTCCGGCACCGCCGGCCAGGATGATACCTTTCATATTTATACCTCGGATTTCTTTATGTATTTTCCGTATTTAATGGGTTTAGTATAACCCAATAGACGACACTTTGCAAGAAAAACAGCACCGGATAGCTGTTTAGAAGATGTTGCGCGGAGACTGTACAGGTGATATAATGTGATAATATAAACTTAAGGAGTATAGAGATGACAGATTACGCTGAGAAGCTGGAGGAGCGCATAAAGCCTAACTGGAAAACCGCATTTTTGGCGGTTATAGCGGTGGGGCTTATAGCGCATATGTATAAATTTACAAATACTCTGCTGAACCATGACTCTCTTTTCAGTATTTATTCAAAGATGAATATGAGCTCCTCGGGGCGATGGTTTTTAATGCCGGCCTGTGCGCTGAGTTCGTATTATGACCTGCCGTGGCTGAACGGCTTACTGTCTCTGCTGTACGCAGGAATGACAGCCGCAGTTATTGCGGATATATTCGATATAAAGGAAAAGCATGTGCTTATTTTGGCAGGTGCATTGCTCATAAGTTTCCCCTGCATTACAAATACTTTCTTTTATGAGTTTACAGCCGACGGATATATGCTCTCTATGCTTCTTGCATCGCTTGCCGTCCGCTTTTCCATGGTGGGAGACAATAAGCCTTGGCACCTTTTAATCTCAGTTCTGTGTATCTGCTTTTCTTGCGGAATATATCAGGCCTATGTATCCTTTGCCCTGCTTCTGGCACTGGGGCATTTTATGTGGGAACTTTTAAATAACAGGCATGAGAATAAGGAATATTATCGCTGGATACTGAGACAGATACTTGCTTTTGCACTGGGCATGCTTGCATACTTTATAATATGGAAGATATGTCTGCATTTGGGAAAGGCTGAGCCGGGAAGCTATTTGGGACTTGACAGCTTGGGAAAAGATAAGGTGGGGATTATATCGCTCATTGCGGGCGGTATTAAAAAGACTGCAAGAGGACTTGCAAACTTCTTCCTTGGAAGAAATGTTTTTAAGTACGGCTGGACATGGTATGCAATTCTTAACCTTGCATTTTTACTGTTATGTGCGGCTGTGCTGATAACTGCCGTTATAAAGGAAAAACTATATAAAAGGCCGTCCCATTTCCTGCTGTTTCTGCTGTGCATTATTGCCACCCCGTTTTTCGCATTTATCTGGAATTTCGTGATGGTATCCGGTTCATATCATTTGGTGATGCTGCAAAGCCTGAGCATAGTTTATATTTTTACTCTTATACTCAGCCAGAAATATTTGAAAAAGTCTCCCAGAGTTCTGGCAGCTTTACTGTTCGGGGTTTTGGCCTTTAAATTTACGGTTCAGGCCAATATCTGTTATTTTGAAATGGATAAAAGTGCTGAGCGAACCGGAACCATGGCAACTGAAATAGTCACGAGAGTACATCGGCTCGACGAAGGAAATGTGGAAAAGTTTGCAATAATCGGAGGAAAAGAGATTTCCCTTGCTGCACTCAATCAGGAAAAGAGCGGGGAGATTATGATAAATGCTCACCAGATTACCGATAATCTGATTTTCGACCATTCCCACGGCGGAACTTATCTTGTGGAAATATCCGGCATAGGCTATCCTGCGGTAAGCGAGGGTGAGCTTAGTGAATTGGAAAATTCACCTCAGGTAAAGGACATGCCCATGTGGCCCCAAAACGGCTCCGTGGCTGTTATAGATAATGTGGCTGTAATAAAGCTATCATAATAAATATATTTTAACAATCGGAGGAAAAAACATGGCAAAGATAGATATATTTTCAGGCTTTTTAGGGGCAGGGAAAACAACTCTTATTAAAAAGCTTATAAAAGAAGGGTATAAGGACGAAAAGCTTGTACTTATTGAAAATGAGTTCGGCGAGATCGCCATTGACGGCGGCTTTTTAAAGGATGCCGGCATAGAAATAACAGAAATGAATTCAGGCTGCATATGCTGCACTCTTGTAGGTGACTTTTCAAAGGCACTTAAACAGGTTATTGAGCAGTATAACCCTGACCGCATAATTATTGAGCCTTCAGGGGTCGGTAAGCTTTCAGATGTGGCAAGAGCGGTTGAAAAGGTTGAGGGAACGGAGATAGGCGCCAAGGTAACTCTTGTGGATGCAGGCAAATGCCGCATGTATATGAGAAACTTCGGAGAGTTCTTTAACGATCAGGTCAGAAATGCAGACATTATCGTTATGAGCCGTACAGATGTGGCTTCCGAGAGCAAAATTATGACCGCAGCTGAACTTTTAAAGAAAGAAAACCCCAATGCAAGCCTTATAACTACTCCCTGGGATAAGCTGGACGGTGCAAAAATCAGAGCCGCAATGGAAGAAAAGGGACTGGAAAAGAACCTTGAAGAGTTAAAGCACGAGCATGAGCACCACCATGA
>JAHHRS010000054.1 GCA_020025675.1 Oscillospiraceae bacterium | reverse complement strand
TTAATTATTTTTTTTACCGTCTCCACACAGCTCTTTTCGCTGTCTCCCGGAAGTCCCGTCATCATCTGCAGAATAAGTTTAAAGCCTGCCTCTTTTATAAGTTTTGAGGCATTTACTACATCCTGAGCTGTATGGCCTCTGCCGGAGAGAAGAAGCACATTTTCGTCCATAGACTGAGCACCCAGTTCTATTGTCTCCACGCCGAAGTTACTAAGACGCTTCAAAACAGCTCCGTCAATAGCATCCGGACGGGTAGACAGGCGGATAGAGTGGATAATTTCTCTGTCTAAATACTCTTTTGCAGCGCCTAAAAGGCTCTCCTGATCTTTAACGGGTATAGCCGTAAAGCTACCCCCATAAAAGGCCAGTTGCCGCTTTGCCCCATTCAGGGGCAAGGCGGCCGCTTTTTCTATCGCTTCTCTCACATCATCCGCAGAAGCAGGGCGCTGAGCGCCGGATATATGCCGTTGATTGCAGAAAACACAGTCATTAGGGCATCCCAGATGGGGGACAAAAACAGGTATAATATTCTCTCTGGCACTCATTTTTTCAAATCCTCCAAAGCCTTCATAGCTGCCATCTGTTCCGCTTCCTTCTTTGTCCTGCCGCTTCCTTCTCCGGCGGGGATTCCGTTTATACTTACACGGAAGGAAAAAATTTTGTTATGGTCAGGTCCGGTCTCTGAAATAAGTTCATAGCTTATACGCTGGTCATGTTTTTTCTGTACAAGTTCCTGCAGCTCAGTCTTAAAATCCCCGGTTCGGTGATTTGCACTTATTTCGGCTTTGCTAAGGATATTATCAATAATAAAACGTTTAGCCTGTTCATAGCCGCTGTCAATATATATTGCAGCAATAATTGCCTCAACCATATCAGCGAGAATAGACGGGCGCTCACGTCCCCCGCTTTTTTCCTCGCCTTTTCCCAGCAGCATATATTTGCCGAGATTAAGAGAAAGTGCTGTTTTATGAAGGCTTCCCTCACACACAAGTTCTGCTCTCAGCCTTGTCATACTGCCCTCAGGGAGTGAGGGCTTATAATTATAAAGGAATTCTGCCGTCACAAGCTCCAGCACGGAGTCGCCCAAAAATTCAAGGCGCTCATAGCACCGGCAGTTCTCATCATGCTTCTCATTTGCATATGAACTGTGTGTAAGGGCAGTGCGCAGGAGATTTTCATTTTTAAAGCTGTAATCTATTTTCTTTTGAAGCTCTTCCATTTTAGTTTTTCCCGACCTTCATAGCGTTAATATTATCCTCAATATCTTTTATTATATTGCTTTCAACAAACGCTTTTGCCTGTCTCACAGCTGAAAAGATACAGGCCGCATCGGAGGAGCCATGAGCCTTTATGACCGGCTTTGAAATGCCCAGAAGAGCAGTTCCGCCAACCTCGTTTACATCCATAGACTTTTTCATTATGCCTAAATCTTTTTTAAGCACGGCGGCTGCAAGCTTATTCTTGGTATTCTTGTAAAATACGCCTTTAAGCTGCTTCATCATATATTTTATAACGCCCTCAGTAGTCTTTAATAGCACGTTTCCGGTAAATCCGTCGCTGACGATAACATCATAAGCTCCCGAAAATACTCCGGTTCCCTCTGCGTTACCCACAAAATTTATTCTGCCTGCCTCACCGGCCTTCTTTAAAAGGGCAAAAGTCTGCTGTCTGAGTTCTCCTCCCTTGCTGTCTTCGGTTCCGATATTCAAAAGACCGATTCTGGGATTTTCACATCCCATCATCTTTTTGGCATAAAAACTGCCCATATAAGCAAACTGTAACAGATACTCAGGAGTGCAGGTATCATTAGCTCCGCAGTCAATGAGCATTACTCCGTGCTCACCGGCGGGAAGTACAGGGGCAAGAGCAGGACGGCGAATGCCTTTTAAACGCTGGACTATGAAGGTAGCGCCTGTCACGAGGGCACCTGTACTGCCGGCCGATACAACTGCGTCCCCTTCTCCATCTTTAAGCATATTCAAAGCAACAGCCATGGAAGATTCGTTCTTCTTTTTCTTATCTCTGACAATGCAGACCGGATTATCGTCCATTGCTACAACTTCTCTTGCATCAACAACGGGAATATCTTGGCAGTTTTCTATTTTAAGGCAGGCCTCCACATCTTCCTTGCGGCCTACAAGCACAACATCAACGCCAAGCTCATTCTTTGCTTTTACTGCTCCTTTAACTATTTCTTCCGGTGCGTTATCTCCGCCCATGGCGTCAATTATTATTTTCACAGTCAAAGACTCCCTTCTTTAAAAGCTCGTTTATTATTTCCAGTGAGCGCCGTGATATTTCGGCGTTTTTATTTCTTTTTCCCTTAACCCTGTATCCAAGCTGGCTTATAATTCCGAAATTTATATTCATCGGCTGAAAATCGCCAACACTGCCGCCTGATATATAATTACTCAGCGCTCCTATTGCTGTCTCCTGAGGAAAATTTACAGGGGGCAGGCCTAAAATTTCAGCCGCCTTCTCTATCCCTACTAACATGCCGGAAGCCGCAGACTCTACATAACCTTCCACACCGGTCATCTGGCCGGCAAAGCTTATCCTTGGCTCAGATTTGAGTCTGTAATATTTATCCAAGAGTTTGGGACTGTTTAAATATGTATTTCTGTGCATAACTCCGTAACGGAGAAATTCTGCGTTTTTCAGAGCCGGTATCATTGTAAATACTCTTTTCTGTTCGCCCCACGTAAGATGAGTCTGAAAACCCACCATATTATAAATAGTTCCGTCGGAATTATCACGGCGAAGCTGTACGACAGCGTAACTCTCCTCTCCCGTTCTCGGGTCTTTAAGCCCTACGGGTTTTAAAGGTCCGAAACGCAAAGTATCAACTCCGCGTCTTGCCATAACCTCTACCGGCATACATGCCTCAAATACTCCTCCGTCATCGAAACCGTGTACAGGTGCTTCCTTTGCAGTTCTCAATTCTTCCACAAAGCTAAGATACTGCTCTTTGTTCATAGGGCAGTTTACATAATCCGGTGTTCCCTTATCATATCGTGATGCAAAATAGGCATTATCCATGTCTACGCTGTCAATACTTACTATGGGAGCAACGGCATCATAGAAATGCAGGGGAGTTTCAGGGCAGAGTTCAGAAATCTTTTCAGCAATAGCATCGCTGCTTAAAGGGCCAGTTGCAATTACCACCTGTCCCTCCGGAATTTCCGTGGCTTCTTCCCGTATGACCTCTATATTTTCATGGTTTTCAAGCTTTTCCGTTATATACTTTGAAAAGCCTTCCCTATCTACCGCCAGCGCACCGCCGGCTGCAACTTTGTTAAAATCGGCGCTCTCCATTATAATAGAACCCATCCGCCGCATTTCGGCCTTCAAAAGGCCTACTGCATTGGTAAGCTCATCACTTCTCAGAGAGTTTGAGCATACAAGCTCGGCAAAATTTTCTGAATTGTGAGCCGGACCCATTCGCTGAGGTCGCATTTCATAAAGACGTACCTTTATACCCCTCTTAGCAAGCTGCCAAGCACATTCACTGCCCGCAAGTCCCGCTCCCAATACGCTGACTATCTCCATAATTTATTCCTTATCTTCTTTTTTATCGGTTGTAGATTTTTTTACTGCTGTGGTCTTTTTGGTACCGGTTGACTTTTTGGCTGCGGTGGTTTTCTTTGCTGCAGCTGTCTTTTTAGCTGCGGTAGTTTTCTTTGTTCCGGCGGTCTTTTTAGCTGCAGTAGTTTTCTTGGCCGCTGTTGTCTTTTTAGCCGCAGTTTTCTTTGGGGGAGCGGCTTTTTTATCAGCAGCCTCCTGATTTTCTTCTGTGCTGTCTGACCTGTCCTCTTCCTTTGCTGCCGGCTTTCTCTTATATCCTCTCTTATCCTCAGGCAGGAATTCGGGGCATTCTTCGTTTATGCAGAAAGGCTTCTGAGCGCCTCTTCCGCTTTTTTTAAACAAAGTCTTGCCGCAGGAAGGGCAAAAATCTTTAGTAGGCACATCCCATGTTATAAATCCGCAATCAACGCCTCGCTCGCAGGCATAAAAAACGTAGCCTTTCTTTGAGGTTCGTTTTAAAATCTTGCCGCCGCACTTGGGGCATTTACCCGGCATTTCCACAACAATGGGCTTTGTAAAAGTACACTCCGGAAAACCGGGACATGCAAGAAAATAACCGAACTTGCCTTTCTTTACTACCATCTGTCTGCCGCAGACATCACAGTACTCATCGCTGAGCACATCCGGAACTTTAATTTTTACACCGTCAAGCGCCTTTTCAGCCGCTTCGTACTCTTCGTTAAAATTACCGTAGAAGTCTGACAGGACATCTTTCCATTTTTCCTTTCCTCTCTCTACTTCGTCCAGTTCTTCTTCCATGTGGTTTGTAAATTTAAGGTCTACAATATCCGCAAAATGCTCTTTCATAAGTCCTGTGACCACTTCACCCAAAGGAGTAGGTTTCAGATATTTGCCTTCTTTAATTACATAGTCGTGGGAAGTTATAGTGGATATGGTAGGCGCGTAGGTAGAGGGGCGGCCTATCCCTTTTTCCTCCATTGCTCTTATAAGTGTGGCCTCGGTATATCTTGACGGAGGCTGAGTAAACTGCTCGTCCGGTATCATCTTCTGCAGTGTCAGCTCTTCGCCCTGATTTAAAGCAGGCAAAGGACTTTGGATTTCACTGCTCTCCTCATCTTTCGCTTCCTCATATACCGCTGTATATCCCCTAAACTTAAGTTCGGAGTAATTTGCTTTAAACACATAATCCGCAGCGGTCACATCCACAGACACATTATCATAGACAGCGTTTGCCATCTGGCATGCAGTGAAACGCCCCCATATGAGTCTGTAAAGTCTGTACTGCTCCTGAGTTAAATTCTTTCTGACCACATCAGGGCTAAGCTGAACATTAGTAGGACGTATTGCTTCATGTGCATCCTGAGCGCCGGCCTTAGTCTTAAAATGTCTGGTTTTTTCAGGATAATACTCAGGACCGTAGTGGCTTACTATAAAGTCTTTTGCTGCACCTATTGCCTCATCTGAAAGTCTCAGTGAGTCTGTACGCATGTAGGTAATAAGGCCTATGCTTCCGTAGCCGTCAATTTCCACGCCCTCATATAACTGCTGAGCTATTGACATAGTACGTCTGGGGGTCATATTAAGTCTTCTTGAAGCTTCCTGCTGCAGTGTGGAGGTTATAAACGGAGGTGCCGGGCTTCTCTGCTTAATGCCCCGTTTTACCTTCGAGACGGAAAATTTACCATTTTGGCACTCTTCTATTATTTTGTTTACTTCTTCTTCGCTTTTTATTTCCTGCTTTTTATCGCCCTTTCCGTAGAAACGAGCTTTAAAGCTGGCAGTATCGTTTAATCGGCTTAGGCTGGCATCAAGCAGGAAGTATCGCTCCTGAACAAAGTTTTTTACCTCTTCTTCTCTGTCCACAACCATTCTGGTTGCAACAGACTGGACTCTTCCCGCTGAAAGGCCGGACTTTACCTTTTTCCATAGCAGAGGAGAGAGTTTATAGCCTACAATTCTGTCCAGAACTCTTCTTGCCTGCTGGGCGTCAACCAAATTCTGGTCAATTTCTCTTGGGTTTTCAATACTCTCTGTGACTACCCTTTTAGTTATTTCGTTAAATGTAACTCTCTTTGCCTTATCGTCACCGAGCCCTAATAGTTCCTTAAGATGCCATGAAATAGCTTCTCCCTCACGGTCAGGGTCCGTTGCAAGATAGACGGTTTTGGCGCTTTTTGCGTCCTTTTTAAGCTCAGCTATAAGCTCCTTTTTATCCCTTACAGGAATATACTTAGGCTCAAATCCGTTTTCTATATCAACGCCCATTTTGCTTTTAGGTAAATCCCTCAAATGTCCCATGGACGCTTTAACTTTGTAATCGTCTCCTAAATATTTTTCAATAGTCTTTGCCTTGGCAGGTGACTCCACAATTACCAGATTCTTAGCTTTTGCCATTATTTGTCCTCACTTTTTTGCTATATTCAATGAAATGCGCCTTCCAGCCTCACGTCTCACAAAGCCTTTAATTTCCAAAAATGTGAGCTGAGCCAGAACTTTCGCCGTCGGAAGGCCTGTACGCTCTATTATATCGTCAATATGCACGGCGTTTTTGTCGATAGCAGTTATTATTTTAAGCTGATCCTCAGAAAGAGTACTAAGCTGTTCACGCAAGTCAATATATCCCCTGCTCTTTTTATTGTCAACTGTATTTTTTTGAGTTTTACTTATATTTTCTTGTTTTTTAAAGCTTTTTCTGTTCTTTTCATACTCTGTTGGCAATTCCGGACAGCTCTCGCGGCGCAATTTTACAATATCCGGATATAGAGCTTCAAACTCCTCCATGACCTCCGAACCCTCGGTAACAAGCTTTGCGCCCTCTTTTATAAGGGCATTGGTACCGACGCAGTTTTCGGCATCCGCATTACCCGGAACGGCAAATATCTCCTTGCCCTGTTCTGCGGCATCGGCTGCAAAAAGTCTGGTTCCGCTCCTCTCAGGAGCTTCAACTATCACAACGCCCAAAGAAATCCCGGACGCTATACGGTTTCTTTCCCTAAAAAAGCTTTTCATTGGAGTTGTACCCGGCGGATACTCGCTTATAAGAGCGCCTCGGGCACTGATATCCTCGCTTAGTCTGTCGGTTGCAAGTTCATGGGGAACCCCCAGAACTCCAACGCATTTTCCGCCTGCAAGGAGAGCGCCTTTTGCGGCCTCAGTATCTATTCCGGCTGTAAGTAAAGAGATAACTCCGCCTCCGCATCGGCATATCTGCCATGATATTTTGCGTCCCATTTTAAGTCCGTACGCACTGGCTTTTCTTGTCCCTATAACTGCTACATACGGAAAAGCATCCAAACTTTTTATTTTGCCCTTAACATAGATAACCGGTGGCGGAGAGTATATATTTTTAAGTCTTTCGGGGTAAGCACTGTCATTCATGGTGACAATGGATATATTTTGATATGAGCATTCATCTTCAACAATAGCGCAGCGACTCATATCACGCCTTTCAAGTATTTCCGCCTCTCTTTCACTTATGCCGTTTATGAACTTAAATTCGTTATTAGGTGCAAAGAAAGCCCGCTCCGGCTCACCGTAATTCCGCAATAATGCGGCCTTTGCCGAACAGCTTACACCCTCCGCAGCTGACAGCCACAGCCAATATTTAAGCCCTGACATAAGTTTCACTCCTCTTTTTATCTGCTCATTTCCCACATTAATACCGAAGCCGCAACAGCAGCGTTAAGAGATTCGCTGTCCGGATTCATGGGTATAATAATTTCTCTTTCACATATATCTAAAATTTCTCTGCTGAGCCCTCTGCCTTCACTGCCTACTGCCACAGCTGCTTTTTTTAGTGCTACGGAACGCATGTCCACGGCTCTTTCAGATAAAGCAGCACCAAACAGCGGTAAATCATTTTCCTTTAAAAAAAGTTTAAGCTCATTTAGGTTTTTAACAATGATTTTCTGGCGAAAAACAGCTCCCATGGTGGCTCTAACAGTTTTTGGATTATATATATCAGCGCAGCTGCCTGTAAGAATAACAGCGTCAATATTAAAAGCATTTGCCGTTCTTATTACAGTCCCCACATTCCCCGGATCCTGAAGATTTTCAAGAACTATGGCGTTTCTAAGCTTTACGCTGCTCTCTTCACATGGTATTTTAACGGAAAAGACAGGCCCCGGGCTGTTTTTCATAGGTGACGCATAATCAAAAAGCTCTGTGGGCGCAACAAACTGCTTTATGCCGTCAAGTCCTTCAATCTCCTGGGCCTGATTATTCCAAAGTACAGATTGAATTTCTGCCCCAAAGTTCAAAGCTTCTTTCAGAAGCTTCATTCCGTCACATATAAAAAGCCCGTTTTCCCGCCTGTACTGACTGTCGGAGCACAGCAGCCTTATATGGCGTATATGTTCATTTTTTCTTGAAGTTATTTTTTCCATTGTAAAAACTATAACTGATACAAAGCATTGCAGCGTAAGCAGTATAACACTTTCATTTTATTTTTTGGTATTTTGTGCAATATATATTCAAATTTCGTTTTTTGCCTCATTCCTACTATATAATAAAACATTATTTCGCATAAATCAATTATTTTTCAAGGCCTTTAATATTTATTAAAAGTTCAGACACTTTTTAAGTTTGGCTTGATAGCGGTCAAAAAACATAATATAATTATTACTAAATAAATGCATGGTGATGATATATGAAAAATATTTTGCTATTAGAGGACGACTTTTCTCTTTCTGAGGGCATAAAACTTGCGCTTCAAAGTGACGATGTTTCAGTTCAAATATGCCGCAGTATTAAAGACGCAGGAGCAGCCCTTTCAGAAAACAGTTTTTCACTGCTGATTTTGGATGTAAATTTACCTGACGGCAACGGACTTGAACTTTTAAAAAATATTCGTCAGAGTTCTGAAGTGCCCGTCATAATGCTCACTGCAAACGACATGGAGACTGATATAGTAACAGGCCTTGAGCTTGGAGCCGATGACTATATAACAAAGCCTTTTTCCCTTGCCGTGCTTCGTGCAAGAGTTAAAACCCAGCTAAGACGCAGCACTCCTGCCGTTAATACACTTCAAATAGACGACTTTAGCTTTGACTTTGAACGTATGGAGTTTTATAAAGGCAAGCAGGAAATAAACCTGAGTAAAACAGAACAAAAGCTGTTAAAAATTCTGGTTTTAAACCGTGGACGTACAATGAGCAGAGATGAACTTTTGGATAAAGTCTGGACCGACGGGGCTGAATATGTTGATGAAAATGCACTTTCCGTCACTGTGAAAAGACTCAGAGATAAGCTGGACGGCTGTAAGAAATTAAAGACAGTTTACGGCATAGGCTACGTTTGGGAAAAATAATATGGAATTTGTTTTAATTTTAAGTATACTCATATCTGCTGCCGCAGTTTATGGGGCTGTTTATTTTCGTCAACGTGAGAAAAAAACTTTAAATAGTATTCATAGCATGATCAGCCAAGCAAAAGCCGGTGACTTTCATGAACGGAACTTTGACGAGAGCATTTTATCGTCGGTTGAAAGTGATTTTCGTGATTATCTTCTTTCAACAGGAGTTACAAAGGTCAAAATTACCGAGGAGAAGGACAGAATAAAAGAACTTATATCAGATATTTCTCACCAGACCAAAACTCCCCTTTCCAATATTCTTTTATACACTCAGCTTTTATCTGAGCAGCAGCTGCCCGAGGGGGCGGAAAAGTGTGTTTCTGCGCTGGAAATTCAGACAGAAAAGCTGAAATTCTTGATTGAGGCATTGATAAAATGTTCAAGACTCGAAAACGGTATACTGAGTTTAAATCCCTCAAAGGCTGAGATTATGCCTTGTATCAAAGAAGCTGTATCAAACTTAAAAGAAAATGCCAACTGTAAGGATATAGATATAAAAGTTTCAGGTGAAAATCTTCAGGCAGTTTTTGATTTCAAGTGGACATCAGAGGCTCTGGGAAACATTCTGGATAACGGAATAAAATACAGTCCCAAAGGCACTTCCATAAATATTTCCCTACTCAGTTATGAACTTTTCTGTCGAATAGATATTGAGGACCAAGGCAGCGGTATTGATGAAGAGGACATAAACAAAATCTTCTCCCGCTTTTACAGAAGCCCTGAAAATGCTCAGACTGAGGGATTGGGTATAGGTTTATATCTTTCAAGGCAGATAATTACTGCTCAGGGCGGATATATAAAGGTAGAAAGTGAAAAAGGTCACGGCTCAAAGTTCTCTGTATTTCTCCCAAATGCCTGATTCTTTCAATTCTGTTATATTTGAGAAAGTTTCTGGAAAGATTCGTATGTTAAAGTCTGTATTGTAGTGATACAGACTTTTTCACTTGGAGGTATTAAAATGAAAATACTTGAGACAAAAGGGCTCAAAAAAGTTTACGGTTCAGGCGAGGCTGAGGTAAGAGCTCTGGACGGTGTGGATATAAACATCGAAAAAGGCGAGTTTGTTGCCATTGTGGGAACTTCCGGTTCGGGAAAATCAACTCTTCTGCACATGCTGGGAGGTCTTGACAGACCTACTGAAGGCACTGTCATCGTAGACGGTCAGGAACTGTCCGGGCTTTCCGATGAAGAACTTACAGTTTTCCGACGGAGAAAAATCGGCTTTGTGTTCCAGAACTACAACCTTGTGCCTGTTCTTAACGTATATGAGAATATAGTTCTTCCTATACAGCTTGACGGCAGAAAGGAAGACTCTGAATATATAGATAAAATAATTGACTCTCTGGGGCTTAGAAAAAAACTTCAAAATCTGCCCAACGCACTGTCCGGCGGTCAGCAGCAGAGAGTGGCGATAGCAAGAGCGCTGGCTTCAAAGCCCGCAATTATTCTTGCCGATGAGCCTACCGGAAACTTAGACAGTAAAACAAGCCTCGATGTTATGGGTCTTTTAAAAGTGACCTCAGAGCAGTTTTCCCAGACTATCGTAATGATTACTCACAATGAGGAAATTGCTCAGACCGCCGACAGGATAATCCGTATTGAGGACGGACGAATTCTGAACAGGGGGTGAGGAAATGCTTAAAGTTTCCAATAAGCCTTGTATAAAGCAGTTATCCAAAAGAAGTTTCAGGGCATCGAAAACCCGAAACGTCATTGCCATTCTGGCCATTGCACTTACAACGATTCTGTTTACTTCCCTGTTTACCGTAGGTCTTTCGGCTAACGAAGCCTTTCAGCAGTCAAACTTCCGTCAGGTGGGCGGATACTGCCACGGCGGATTCAAGTATCTAAGCGAAGAGCAGTTTCTTGAGCTTAAAGACGACCCGCTAATCAAACAATACGGAGTAAACCGTGTCCTCGGTTTTCCCACTGATGAAGTATTCCGCAAAAATCATGTAGAGGTTCGGTGGAGCGATGCAAACGCAGCCCACTGGATGTATTTAGACCCCATAGAGGGCAGACTCCCTCAGGAGAGCACAAACGAAGCAGCAACCGATCTGGAGGTTCTGAGCCTTCTGGGTGTGGAGCCTGTGCTGGGCAATGAGTTTACCGTGAACATAAACGTAAACGGAAAGCCCACGGAGCAGACCTTCACCCTATGCGGCTGGTGGGAGAAAGACCCGATTGTTGTTGCAAACATGATTATAATTCCCGAAAGCCGTGTGGATTCAGTTCTTCAGGAGCTGGACATTGCTCTTCCCACTGTCGATAAGCTTACAGGCAGCTGGTGTATGGACGTTATGTTTAAAAATGCCAGCCACATTCAAAAAGATCTGGACACTGTATTGGCAAATCACGGTTATCAGTCTGAAGAGGCTAATCAGCCGGATTCCATCAACACCGGAGTTAACTGGGGCTATACCGGCGCACAGGCTTCCAAGAACGCAGACCCGGTTACAGTATTAATAGTTGTGCTCCTGCTGCTTTTGATTGTATTCACCGGCTATCTTATTATTTATAACGTGTTCCAGATTTCAGTTGTAAATGATATACGCTTTTACGGTCTTCTCAAAACCATTGGTACAACCGGAAAGCAGATAAAGTCCATCATCCGCCGGCAGGCTCTTATGCTGTGTGTATTCGGAATACCTCTCGGCTGTCTGCTGGGCTGGTTTATCGGCTCAATGCTGACACCTGTTATTCTGTCCAGACTTAACGGCGTTGTAGCTGACACTGTGTCGGCAAGCCCGCTCATATTCATTTTGTCGGCTATATTTGCCCTTTTGACTGTTACACTATCATGCTCAAGACCAGGAAAAATGGCTGCAAAGGTTTCCCCTGTTGAGGCTGTTCGGTACACCGAGGGCAGCAATTCCAAGAAAAAGCAGAAAAAGGGCAGCAAAAACTTTTCCGTTGTTCATATGGCATTGGGAAATTTAGGCCGCAGCAAGGGTAAAACCTTTGTTACCATTCTTTCCCTTACTTTAGCCGTAGTTTTACTCCAGCTTACGAACATCTTTACCAACGGCTTTGATATGGACAAATA
>JAHHRS010000053.1 GCA_020025675.1 Oscillospiraceae bacterium | reverse complement strand
TTGTGCATTATATTCCCTATTACAACACCAGGAGAGTGCAACAAAACTTTGGTGTGTCGGCCCCAATGGTAAAGCACAAACTGGGTCTTAATTTTTAAAGGAAGGTGATGAAATGGAAAAGATTACACGAATTCAACATTTTAAAATTTATTGATTTATTATAATAGCTTTTAATCTCAAATGAAAGAGTTTATAGACATCATCTGTACAGGCAGAAATATTCACAAGGTCCCAAAACAGGCAATGACCTGATCCGTTAAGGAATCAGGTCATTGTCATAAATTTATAAACTATCAGGTGAAAGCAGATTTAAAAATTTGATCCGTCCCAGCCCCAGTGTTTAACCGGTTCGTAGACAACATATACCCTTTTTGTATCTATCTCAAGAAAGCTGCTCATGGATTTGCAGATTTCTGCTGTGAGCATATCATAATACTTGTCCTCCAGCTCACCGAAGGTCTTAATGTTTATGCAGGCAGCAGGCTCAGAGCTGACACCGCCGAAGCTCATTTTGGCGTCATCTTCAAGATGAACCATTACCCAGCTTTCGCTTTTGCCGGGAACCATTTCTATAATTCTTGCAAGCTCATGATAAAGCTCGTCCCGCTTTTCTTCTTTTACTTTTTTTGTAGTTTGTACTTCAAAGTAAGGCATTATAAATTCTCCTTTTCACTCGGTATTGTTTTATTGTAATCTTCTTTCAGCCATTTAAAGAGCTTAACTTCCATAAATACAACAATAAACATAAAGGGAATGGAAACCAGAACTGCCAGATTCTTAAGAGCAGAGAACTCTGCTTTTGCGAACATAATTGACAGCGGAACAAGAGTCAGAATTGCACACCAGAAAAGTCTCTGGCTGCGGCTGACATTGCCCTCTGCATCCAGCTTCAAGGTGGTAGTCTGGGCAAGAGAGAAGGAAGCGGAGTCAAGGCTTGAAGCAACAAAGCCTATGATAATAAGCATCATTGCAAAAGGCAGGACTTTAGCGCCGCCGGGAAGTGAAGCTATAACGCCGTAAACCATTTCCTGACCGCCGCCGCTAGTTAGAAGCTCTGTAACCTTAACGGCACCTGTCAGCTCTGCGTGCATTGCATAGCTGCCGTCAATACCGAAGAGTACCCACACCCCTACGGATACGCCAAGCAGGCAGCAGAGAGAAACTTCTCTTATGGTTCTGCCCTTTGAAATCTTTGCAACAAATATACCCATCATTGCAGTATATGTAAGGCAGAAGGCCTGGAAGAAGTTTGTCCACTCCTGAGTGAAGCCGGTCTGGGCAATAGGATCTGTGAAGAAGCTCATGCGCACATATTTATCAACCATCCATGATACACTGCTGGCAATATTTTTTACGATAAATCCGGTAGGACCTGCAATGAGAACGTAGAGCATAAACAGAAGACATATTGCAGTCGAGAAATTACTGATTCTCTGCATACCCTTTTCCACGCCAAGAAAAGATGTGATTGTAAACACGGCTGCAATGCCGAGAACCACGCAAACCTGCACTGTGAAAGTGGTCTCTATACCGAATATCTGCTTAAGTGCTCCGGTGCCGAGAGGAACCGCCAGGCCGAGAGTGCATCCTAATGCGATTACTATGCAGAAGATAACGGAAATATCAATTATGCTGCCCACAAGCTTTTTGTGCCTGAATTTGCCCATCATATACTCGCATACAGAGCTGACCTTCATGAATTTAACATTCCGGTTATAAACTGCATAACCGATTGCAACGCCTGTGAGTACATAGGGAGCCTGAGTTGCAAACCCCCAGTGGAAGAATGAATATCCCAATGAAATTTCCGCAGCCTCCACTGAATACGGCTCAATTCCCAGGCCCGGACGCATATAATAATATGCCCATTCAGTAAATGACCAGTATAAGGCAGCTGATGCAAGTGCAGCAAGAGCCATCATTGCAATATAGCTGAAATTTGAAAACTCAGGCTCACCACTGCCCAGCTTGATCTTTCCGTACTTACTGAAAGCCAGATAAATCGCCAGTACTGTTGTAACGAAGGTGAAAACCATAAGAGGCACGCCGAAAACTTCGGTTGCAATATTAAAAGCATTATTAACGCCCACCAGTGTTGTTTCAGGTCTTACCACAATAAGGGTAACAAAAAAGCAAATTACAATAAGACTGATGATAGTTACGGGCAGGTTGACATTAAGCTTCTTCTTTTTAGTAATACTCTCGTCCATGTTCTTACCTCTTAGCTTAAATTACATTTTCTTCTTCAAGCTGCTCAATTTCTTTTTCAGACATATGCAGCAGGTCTGTAAGAATCTCTCTGTTATGCTGACCGAGAAGAGGTGCCGGACGTTCCGGCTTATCTTCTGCACCGTGCACCTTGATAGGTGTTCCGGGAATCTGAATAGTCTTGCCGATTGCGGGGTCATCCACGCTCCAGAGCATATTGCGGCGCTTTATAATATCGCTTTCGCAGGCCTGAGCGGTGTTCTGAATCTTTCCGAAGGGAACTCCGGCACCTACGATTTTTTCTTCCAGCTGGTCCATAGTGAGGGTAGTACTCCAGCTTTCTATTATGCTCTTTAATACTTCCTGATTTTCGCAGCGCAGTGTGTTATTAAGGAATCTGGGATCCTGAGCCAGTTTAGGACTGTCCATAGCCTCGCATAGACAAGCAAAGAACTTGTCAGTTCCGCAGGCAATAACACACATGCCGTCAGCAGCCTTAAAGGAATCAAAAGGAGAAATAACAGGGTCTCTGTTTCCCACAGGGCCGGCGATAACATCGCCTATTGTGTACTGCACGATACCTGTTTCAAGGATAGAGAAGATTGTATCGACCATAGACACGTCAACTCTGCTGCCTTCACCGGTACGCTCTCTCTGATAAAGAGCCATCATAATTCCGAGGGAAAGATAAGTGCCGGAATAGTTGTCCGCAATGGCGGGGCCGACTTTCACAACATTTCCCTCTGTGCCGGTCATGCTTAAAATACCGCCCATAGCCTGAGCCACAATATCATAGCAGGGGCGCTTTGCCTCCGGCCCTTCCAGACCGAAGCCGGAAATGGAGGCATATATAAGTCTGGGGTTTATTTCCTTTAAAACCTCATAGCCCAGACCAAGTTTTTCCATAGTGCCGACTCTGAAGTTTTCGCACACAACATCAACGTTTTTGATAAGCTCTTTGAAAATCTCCCTGCCCTTTTCTGCCTTAAGGTCAAGAGTCAGGCCCAGCTTATTTCTGTTAACATAGGCAAAATAACCGCTGGCACCGTTTTTCATAGGCTCCCAGTTTCTGCACTGGTCACCCTTTCCGGGAACTTCGAGCTTAATTACTTCTGCGCCCTGATCCGCAAGGTGCATGGTGCAGAAGGGGCCGCTGTAAGCATGGGTGAGGTCAAGAATCCTCAAGCCGTGGAGAGGCTTAATTTTATTGATTTCATTATTCATTTTCTGTTTTTCTCCTAATTAGTCGTATTTTTAGATGTATTCACCTGTTTCGTACTCTATTGCAGCTTTTTGGTATAGTTTCCGTACACCTCAACTGATTCGCTTGCGACAACAAAGGCATTGGGGTCAAAATGCTTGACAATGGCCCGCAGATACGGCAGTTCGTACTTTGAAAGTACAACATAGATAATCCAGCCTTTGTTTTTTGTATAGGCTCCGGTGCTGTTGATAAGTGTTGCGCCTCTGCCCAGCTTTTCCATAATTGCTTTTTCTATAACATCAGAGGAATTTTTGGTTATTATCTTAACTTCCACGTTTATATTCTGTGTATATACCTTGTCCACAACCACAGAAAATACTGCGCTGTACAGTACGGAATAAATAACAACATCAATATCAAACAAATATCCGCACAAAACAAAAAGCATTATATTTATTATAAGATTGATCTTTCCTATGCTCTTCCCCTTGTTTATCCTAATAAGCATCAGCCCTATTACATCAAAGCCGCCGCCGGATGCGCCAAGGCGAAGATAAAATCCAGCTCCGATTCCGGTCAGTATTCCGCCTGTAAGACAGGAAGCCATTCTGTCCATAGGAAGCACGGCGCGGATTGGTATTACTGACAGAGAAACCGTCATAACACTTATACATATAAGTGTTCGTAGAAGGAAAGATCTGCTGATTTTAAACCATCCGTAAAGCAGAATCGGTATATTCAGTAGGTAATATATCGGAGCTGCAATATCAAATTTCAGATTAAGCCCAAGTCCGTCCACCAGCAGCGTACGTACTACCTGACAGGCGCCGAAAAGCCCGCCGCAATAAATATCCGCCGGTACAAGGAAGAGATTGACAGCAAGAGAATATAAAATAGTTGCCAAAACAATTCCGGACACTTTTTTGGTTTCTGACAATATTAAAGATTTAGATTTCATTTTCTGATACTCTTTTACCCCATAGCTGCAAAATAATTTGCCTTTAATCAGCAAATGAGGACTTCAGCTTCCGCCGAAGCCCTCATAAAATGCTGGCTCTTATGCCTGATTATAAATTTTATCAGTCCTCTGCAAATGCAGTCATAGCTGCTTCAAGGAGGGCTCCGTCCGGCAGGTCAGCAACCTGTACCAGCACTCTTGCAGGCTTGTGATCTCCGAAAAACTCGCTGTAAACTTCGTTGATAGCATCAAAGTCATCCAGAGTTCTTACGAAAACATCTACCTTTGCAACAGTTGAGCGGCTGCCGCCTGCTGCCTCAACTACGGAGATAAGATTATCAAGCACAGTCAAAGTTGCAGCTTTAATTTCTCTTACCATTTCGTGAGTTTTGGGATCAACGGGAATCTGACCTGAGGTGATAATAATATCACCGTGTTTAATGCCGTGAGAGTAGGGGCCGATAGCTGCAGGAGCTGATTTACTGACTACTGCTTCTAACATTTCAGGCCTCCTTCTCCTCTGTGAGCATGTAATCCTCATGCTGGATTGCTTTCATACCGTTTTTAAATCCGGATACGATAACCATGATCATAACGAAAGCAATGGGGAAGCCGATGATAACCCACAGGCCCTTAACAGAACCTACACCGCCGGATACAACCAGCAGGTAAGCAACAACGCCCATAATAACACCGAACAGAATCTTCATGGACTTGGGTGCTTCGTCGTTTACGCTCAGGCCTTTGACAGACATGGTAGCGCAGGCTGCTGCCATAGGGTCTGCAAGGGTGGAGAAGCTGGTGGCGATAGACACGAGGAAGATGATGATAAGAGCTTTGCCCAGTGGGAAGCTGCCCAGGATATGGAATATAGTGGATTCCATACCGTTTTCACCAACTGCTGACCAGATGTCCAAGGTATCGGTAATCTGCATATTGATTGCAACGCCGCCGAATACGGAGATCCATACCATGCAGAAGATGGAAGGAGCAAGAACGTTGACAAGAATGAACTGTCTGAGAGTGCGGCCCTTTGCCATACGGCTGAGGAACATGCCGATAATGGGAGCGTATACAATAAATGACGCCCAGTACTGGATTTCCCAGTCAGCCGCCCAGCTGTCAGTTTCCGCCATAGTGTTGAGGATTGCAGTGCGCTCCAGAGGATGATCCAGCAGAGTAGCCAGAGCTTCAGTACCCAGTTTTGCAGAGAAGTCAGAGGGTCCGAAAATTATAACATAAATAAGAATTCCGATGAAAACAATGGTGGTGAAAGAGCTCATCTTCTTAAGACCGTTGCCCAGACCGGAAACGCAGGAGAGAGTGAATATTGCAGTAATAAGAGATGCAATAATGAGCCATACGGTAGGACCGGGATTTACGCCGAAGAGGTTTGCAATACCGGAGCCTATCTGCATCAGGCCAACACCCATAGAGCAGGCAACTGCACCGCACATGGTGAAGATGCTCAGTCCGTGAACGAAGGTTTCAAGCTTGGTGCAGTTACGTCCGAAGCAGGTATTCAACACAGGACCGAATGCCAGAGGTTTTTTCATGTTATATGCAGTAAGTGCAAATGCTACTGCACAGATGGTGTACAGGCAGTACTGAGGTACTGACCACTGCCACATTGCCTGAGAGATTGCAAAAATTGCTGCGCTGCGGCTGCCGGGTTCAACGCCTGCTGCCACAGGAGGAGTCATAAAATGGAACATGGGTTCGCCCATAGCCCAGAAAAGAAGGCCGGTGCCGATGCCGCCGCAGAGAGACATTGTGATCCAGTTCCATGTCTTGTAATCGGGCTTTGCATCAGGGCCGCCGATTCTTATATTGCCGACTTTAGAAAATGCAAGAATAAAGGTCAGGAGAATTACGATGATGGTAAGCAAGCAGAAAAACCATCCCATTTTATCTGCCATGCCGTAAAGTAAAGTAGTAAGCAGTGTACCTAATTCCTCGGTTTTAAATATGCCAAAGCCTATAAACACCGACAACAACGCCAGTGCAGGCCATAAGGCAATGTGATTTATCTTTTTACTCACAGTTTTTCCTCCTACTATTTCTCTCTTGAAGTTACATTTTAGGCTCGACAGTATAAGCATCATCCCGCAATGATGGCTTATACTGCGAAGTCAGCTTCTAACAAAAAAGTATATTCAATTAGAAAAGAGCAATTTTACACGTCAGGTGCAGACAAGCTGTCTATGCGTGACCGCACCGGGCAAACACTTAGATTAAAGAGTCCTTAGTAATAAATGTCTATTTCGTCTCTGTCGTCATGGAATTCAACTTCCTTGGCGCCTTCAAGCTTTGCGTAATCTTCCTCGCTGAGGTTAACAACGGGAATGCTTACGTTATAGAAGCGCTTTGCAATCAGAGGACCGGTGAGAACGACGGGGTCGCTTCTCAGGTTAATGATTGCGGCAGGAGCGCAGCCGCAGCGTACCTGTTCGAGGATAATAAGTCCGGTGCCGCTGCTTCCCTTTGGGGTAGTGAATGCCAGAACCTTACCTGACATATTCTTCTGGTAAAGGCTGTGGCGGTTATCTCTGATAGTACCGGTCTGAGGATCAACAGTTCCCCAAAAGCTCATAGGCTCGTTTGCGTAAAGGAGTTCGGCACGTACGTTGCCGTAAACAGCAGTTTTGCATTTAACAGTTACTTTCTCCATGGTTTAGCCTCCTTAATAACCTTACCGGCGACAGCGGAATTGATGCACTCACGCAGGCTTCCGAATACGGGCTGAATGCCGCGCATTGCGAAGCAGTAAGTATCGAACTTACCCGAGTTGGACATCATGGTCTTGGTACCCAGTCTGTCGTTTCTGTATTCCAGAATGCAGCCATCACAGTAAATCTCAATGCCCAGGCTGATAAGGCGCTCATACAGGCCGCTGCTCTTGAGCATACCCAGAGTAGTTCTGGAAGTGATGAGCCAGAAGTGAACATTTTCGTTGACTCTTCTGCCTGCAAACAGCTGTTCAACCATTGCGCATTCATTGTATGAGCAATGAGGACAGCCGATTACAACTGCATCCAGCTGATCAACATCGGGATTGTTGATCTGGCGCTCAGCTTCTGCCAGATCAGACAGGTGAATTTCAACAATTTCCTTAGGCTGCTTTCCGCCGAATGCCTGCTCCTTGGTGAGCGCTTCGGGGGTAACGCCTATCATGTGGAACAGTGCTATACCACCGGATGATGCGGCAGTAGCACTGAACTGTTTAAGTATTTCATTGGTTATGCCTCTTGAAGGTACACCTTCCAGAGCCCATACACGGTCGGCAACGATGCTGCCGTATGCGTAGGAGATAAGGTTATAAATGTCTTCCTCTTCAAAATACTCGGGCTTAATGTCAGTACCCAGTTTTACAAGACCCTGTGCGTATCTGTTTTCAGGTACGTGGAGACCGTAATAGGGAGCGCGTCCGGCAATACCGCAGAGCAGTTCAAGAGGGCCTGCATATCTGTTTGTTCTTGCGCCGATGATTGAGTTGTAATAGCATATTACGTTAGACTCAGCGCTTGCAAACTGTTGGCCGAAGGACGGTGCCACACCCATGTGGTAAGGTGCGCAGGAGAATGAAGGAACAGCACCCATCTTTACGTGGGCTGCTTCAATACGTCTCGTAGCAGACATTACCTCAACGGTGTGTTTCTGTTCACTCCACTTTTCCATATCGCAGGAAACCGCATTGGTGGTAGTAGGAACTGCAAACTTAGCACCTTTTTCTGCAAGCATTTCCGCAAATGCTACCTGTGCCTCGCCGGCATAAACCGTACTGTCATCATGACATCCTACGATTTCTACGAATTCTTCTACATCATAGAATGTAGCCAAATCGTACAGGGCCTGGATGGCCTGTTGAGGGATTTCTCCCAGATCGCCATTTAACATGGCTTTTTCATGGTCTGTTAGTCTCATACTATTCTCCTTTCAAAACATTTATATAAAATTAAAAATTAAGGTCTGTTAAATTAAAGGCAGGAAGAGGAAGTGTGAGCGCTTACCTCCTCTTCGCCTTCATTTATTGTCATGCTTCAGATACGGTGTCAATTCCCATCTGATAGCATTCAAGGTTTTTAGGATTGGAGCGTCCTTTTCTGCCGAAATACTCTTCTAGTCCTTTTCCGAAGTAATCGGCATCCATAAGCTTGCTGGTCTTCATCATGGCACCCAGCATTACAAGGTTTGCGCCCCTGCTGTTTTCTATGGAGTTTGCAAGATCGGTTGCCGCTACCTTGTAAACCTTAACATTAGTGGGGTACTCTCTCTCGGACATAAGAGAGCTGTTCACTATTACTATTCCGCCGTCACGCATCTGAGGGACAAACTTGTCATAGGACGGCTCGTTCATAGCAAGGAGAATATCCAGCTTAGTGGGATAAGGGCTTCCGATTTCTTCTTCGGAAACAACCACGCTGCAGCTTGCGGTACCGCCGCGCATTTCTGCGCCGTAAGAGGATGTCCAGCTGACATTTTTGCCTTCTGCGGCTGCAACATCAATAAGTATCTTTCCGGCAGTAAGCACGCCCTGACCGCCGAAACCTGCCATAATAATATCTGCCATTACTTTGCTCCTCCTCGGTCAACATAAACACCCACAGGGAATACCTTTTCATTCTCGTTTTTGATTTTAGCCATTGCATCTACGGGAGAAAGTTTCCAGTTGGTGGGACACGGTGAAAGAACTTCAATAAGTGAAAATCCCTTTACGTCGCGCTGGTTTTCAAATCCCTTCTTAATGAAGTTCTTAGTCTGGTCGATGTGCTTGGGATCATACAGAGCACCGCGGGCTAAGAACTCAACATCAAAGGCGGACAGCGCCTTAAGCATATCCACAGGCTTACCCATGGTCTCTGCATTACGTCCCGCCTTACTGCTCAGGGTCTTGTCACCTACGAGGGTAGTTGCCAGGTTCATCTGGCCGCCGGTCATACCGAAAATACCGTTATTGACAACTATCATGGTGATAGGAACATCTCTTACTGCTGCGTATGCAGTTTCATCAAGTCCTATAACATAAGAGCAGCCGTCACCTGCATGAACATACACAGTTGCATCGGGACGAACCTTCTTAATGCCGGTTGCAACAGAAGCACAGCGTCCGTGGGGACCTGCAATAAACTCAAAGTTAAGTGCATCCTGGGACCAGAAGGCACAGGCTATATCTACACAGGCTATTACATGATCCTGTAAGCCAAGCTCTTCAATGCACTCTGCAATCAGGCGCTGAATAACACCGTGACCGCATCCTCCGCAGTAACCTGCGGTATTGATAATAGACTCCGGTTTTCTGTATACGGGCATTTATATCACCTCCATAGGCTGAACCTTGCCTGCCTGAATTTCTCTGCAATAATCAATGATTCCTTCAACAGTGGGGAGCTCCTTTGCGGTCAGATAACCGTACAGAGGACGGTCACCGTGGCTTGCAAGGATGATATCCTCGCCCATCTGGGAGGTGAGGCTCATTTCAACGGAGACATATGCCTTAACACTGTCGGGTACATTTTCAAAAGCTTTTCGGGGGTAAGGCCAAACGGTGATAGGTCTTATAAGCCCCAGCTTCAGACCTTCCTTGCGGGCCTGGCGAACAGCGGAACGGCAAACTCTGGAAGAAATGCCGTAAGCAACAAGAACAATCTCTGCATCTTCAACCATGAAGCTTTCCCAGCGCTGTTCATCCCGGAACATGGTGTGAAGTTTGTTGCGTATACGGGGGTTATAAGAGTCATAGCCTTCGTAATAGCTTACGTTATAAGCCTTATTCTTTTTCTGGTCTCTGGGCTTACCGGTGAGTGCCCAGTCGAACTTATTCATATCGTGCTCTTTTGCTTCGGGCAGGTAGCACTTTTCGATCATCTGGCATACTGCGCCGTCGCTGAGGATTTCAACAACATTGCGATACTTTTCGGCAAGGTCAAAAGCAAGATAAGTAAGGTCTGCACATTCCTGTACAGATGCAGGGGCAAGAACAATGAGTCTCTTGTCACCGTGTCCGCCGCCTCTTGTGGAAACCCAGTAGGAATCCTGACCGGCAGTAATTTCACCGTCACCAAGGCCGTAACGCATTGCGTTTACCACAACCGCAGGCAGCTCCGCAGCAGACAGATAGGAGATTTCCTCCTGCTTAAGGTCAAAGCCGGGACCTGAGGAAGATGACATACACCGAACTCCGCAAGCAGCTGCACCGTAAAGCATACTCATACTTGCAATCTCATTTTCACCCTGAATAAATATTCCGCCCCGCTTTTCCATGTTCACGGACATATACTCAAGGATCTCACTCTGAGGAGTGATAGGATATCCGGCGTAAAAACGGCATCCAGCTCTGAGAGCGGCTTCGGCAATAGCTTCATTGCCTTTCATAAGAACATAATCCATACTCAGCACCTCTCTACCAATTATTCTACAGTGAATACATAGTCAGGACAGACTTTGTAGCAAATTCCGCAGCCAATGCAAAGGTCTTCGTTAATTTCGATAATTTCATAGCCTTTCTTATTGACAGTTTCCAACGGAATAATTGCTTTTCTGGGGCAATTTTCCACGCACAGCCTACATCCTTTGCAGAGCTCAACGTTTGCTTTTGCTTTTGCCATTTCTCATACCTCCAAAACAGCTTTTAATCTATTTTTATTGAAATCTATGTTTCACTTTTTTTATTCCTGTTTCATTTTAATACCATTAATATCAAAAGTAAATACATCATTTTATTTTCGGAGATTTCAATAGGAACATATCCTTAAAATTGACAAATTATTATTTTTTAGGAGGAAATTCTGAAACACACGTTTCATTATTGACATTATTGTAAATATAGTATATCATTGTATCGTAGAACATTATAGTTAGGAGGTTTTTACATGGCGGAAAACACATCTTCCTCTGTTCAGGTTATAGATAGAGCTTTCATGGTTCTCGAGGCAATATCTAAAAACGGAACTATGAGTTTAAAAGACATTTACACCACTTTAAACCTAAATAAAGCCTCGACCCTCAGGCTAGTCAGAGCTTTGGAAGAGAACAATTATATCAAAAAGAACGATAATGCAGGAACATATACATTAACTTTTAAGGCTTTCGAAGTTGGCGTTTCAGCTGTGCGGAATGTGGATTATATTAGCTTAATAAAATCCATTCTTGAAAAACTTTCCACAGAATTTAATGTTATTGCTCAGTTCTCAGTTGAAGATAATAACGAGCTGCTTTGCCTTGAAAGCTATGACCCCAGTCAGTCTAATTTTTCTGTTTTTACTCGCGTGGGACAGCGCTCTACTCTATATGCAACCAGCGCCGGAAAAGCGATTTTAAGCACCTACTCCAATGAAGAGCTCAGAGAAAAATGGTCGAAGATGAATGTTCATTCATTCACCAAAAATACAATTACAAATTTTGAAGATCTTTTAAGCGACATTCAGGTAATCCGTCAGCGGAATTATGCTTTAGATAATGAAGAAAGTGAACCCAGACTTTTCTGTGTAGGTACGGTGCTTCTGAATTACAACCGAAAGCCTATCGGCGCCATCAGTCTGTCTGCAAATCACTCTTCCGAGGAATTTAGGCATCAGCTCAGCGAAGCTTTACTCAAGGAAACCAGCCAGCTTTCATACATGCTGGGATATTCAATGCATTAAAATTAAATAAAAAACGGAGCGCAGAAGTGAACTGCGCTCCGTTTTTTATACCCTCATTATCAGCTTTGATATGCCAGTTATGCTGATTAACAGATGGTGCAGTATAAATTGTCCGAAATATGTTTTCAGTAAATGCGTATCTCAAGCCCATCTCTCTGATATATAGCTATTTGAGTGTAAATACTTACCTGTAAAATTTTCGATAATAAATTTCGTAAGCGAAGCAATCTCTGTACAGCAATTCAGAAGGTGTTCATGGCACGATGTAGATATAGAAGTATATATATAAAAAAAGCGCAGCACCTAAGTGCTGCGCTTTAAATTTACAGTATTTCAGGCTAAAATAGCCTGATTCTTACGCACGTGGATATTTAATAGCGGCCTGAGCTGCTGCCAATCTTGC
>JAHHRS010000052.1 GCA_020025675.1 Oscillospiraceae bacterium | reverse complement strand
ATTTGGTGGAGATGGGGGGAGTTGAACCCCCGTCCGAAAGCGTTTTAACAGAACTTTCTCCGGGCGCAGTCCTTTATTTAAATTCCCTTACCAAAGCGTGAAAGGACACACTCTATGGCTTGGTAGCTTCATTATGCGTGGTGCGGTCAAAGCTTTCCGCACTCACGTTCACCACTGATCGACGCCTTATCCTGAGCCGTGGTACTCTCAGGCAAGACGCTCGCTAATTAAGCAGCGAGAAGAACAGTATTATCGTTGTTCTTTAATTTATAAAAGTTGCCGGTTTTAAAGATGGCCGACTCATCTGCCCGCTTATCCTGCCTCCACACCCCCGTCGAAACCCTTACATCCCCTCGTCGTCGCAAAGTCCGCTAAACTCCATTTCCCCCATGGGGCGAAAACTTCGTATTTCGTATATTATCGTATATTAAGTAATAAAGACAAAATAGTTTTACGGACAATGCATTTTATATTTTCCGCTGTGCCGCATAAGCGGCACAGCAAATTAACATAGGGTAAAAATTATAAAGGGCGCAAAAGCAAAGATTTTATTTTAAACTTATGCTTTCTCAGGCTCGGGATAAACTTCACCGAAGGTCTCAACGGTGACAGTCTTCATGACCTGAGGAGTTTTAGGCTTGTCGTTGTAATCGGTACGAACAGAGGCAATCTTATCAACGTTCTCAATACCCTCAATTACCTTACCGAAAGCGGCATACTGACCGTCAAGGTGAGGAGCATTTTCGTGCATAATGAAGAACTGGCTTCCTGCGGAGTTGGGAGCCATGGAGCGTGCCATGGAGAGCACACCGCGTTCATGCTTTAAGGGGTTATTGAAACGGTTGCCGCTGAACTCACCCTTGATGCAGTATCCGGGGCCGCCCATGCCGGTACCCTGGGGGTCACCGCCCTGAATCATGAAGCCGGAAATTACACGGTGGAAGATAAGGCCGTTATAAAAGCCCTTGTTTACAAGAGAAATAAAGTTGTTAACGGTGTTGGGGGCAAGCTCTGGGTAGAGCTCTGCCTTAATGATGTCTCCGTTTTCCATCTCAAAGGTAACTACTGGATTTTTCATTTAAAATTTTTCTCCTTCATCATTCTGTCAATATCTCTTTTAGACTGCCGGTCAGCCTCGGAATCCCGCTTGTCATGGAGCTTTTTACCTTTACACAGCCCCAGCTCCAGCTTCACACGGCTGTCTTTAAAATACAAAGACAGAGGGATTAAAGCCACACCGTCCTGCATAACACGGGCGTTGAGCTTAATTATCTCACGCTTGTGCATTAAAAGCCTTCTGGGTCTGACAGGGTCACGGTTAAAAATGTTGCCGTGCTCATAGGGGCTGATGTGCATACCTCTGACGAACAGCTCCCCGTCCTTAACAGTACAGAAAGCGTCCTTCATGTTCACCTGACCGGCTCTGATGGATTTAACCTCAGTGCCTGCAAGCTCAATGCCGGCCTCAAAGCGCTCAAGCACGAAGTATTCGTGGAATGCCTTACGGTTTTCCGCTATTTTTTTTATGCCCATCTGCTTTGGAGCCACGGCTTTTCACATCCTCTCCCGGATATATTACCACATATGTACATAAAATAAAAGAAAAATTTGTTAACTAAATGCAGGGGACTGTTAAAAGCCTGGAAAAAAACAAAAAAATTTTGACATTTCCTTTAAATTCATTGGTAATCTAAGAAATGCTGTGATATAATTCATACGGAAGTTATGTAAAGCATTTATCGCTCTTATATAAAAGTTTTAAACAGGCTTGTCTGCCACGGGAGGAGTTAAAATGGATTTTACCGAAAAACGGCTAGAAGGGGAATATAAATATAAGGGTCTCATCGTGAATGTCCGTATGGATAAGGCGGAGCTTTTTAACGGCCACGTTGTAAAGCGGGAAGTTGTAGAGCACCCCGGCGGCGTTACGATTCTGCCTGTTGACAGCGAGGGCAACTGCTACATGGTGGAGCAGTTCCGCTATCCCATGGGAAAAATGATGCTGGAAGCACCGGCGGGAAAGCTGGAGCTGGGTGAGGAGCCGCTTCTAAGCGCAGAGAGGGAACTTTCCGAGGAGACAGGCTTTACAGCCGAAAAAATGGTCTACATGGGAAGGTACTGCACATCTCCCGGAATTTCCACCGAAGTATTACATATCTACCTTGCTTTGGGCCTTAAAGCCGGCAAGACTCATCCTGATGAGGATGAGTACCTGAATATTAAAAAAATGCCCTTATCTCAGCTTGCGGATATGGTTATGAGCGGGGAAATAGACGACGGTAAGACTGCCGTGGCAATTTTAAAGGCTGAAAAATACCTGAAAAATCAGTCAAAATAATAATTAACTTGCCATAGAACGACAATTGTGTTAAAATACTCCACTGGATTTGAATAAAATTTAAAACTCATCCCTTAATAACGGAAGGTATATATTATATGGAAAAATATGTTATAAACGGCGGCAAAGCTCTTCACGGCGAGGTCGAAATAAGCGGAGCTAAAAATGCTGCGGTTGCTATAATTCCGGCCACATTGCTGGTTGACGGTGTATGCCGCATAGAGAACCTGCCTCAGATAAGCGATGTTGACATGCTGCTGACCATAGTTTCAGATCTGGGCTGCAAGGTGAAATATATAAATAAATCCACCGTTGAGGTTGATGCAAGAAACGCAACCTATAAAGATGCACCATTTGAGCTTATGAGGAAGATAAGAGCTTCATACTATCTTATCGGCTCCATGCTGGGCAGATTCGGTGTCTGCAAAACCACCATGCCCGGCGGCTGTAATTTCGGTGTTCGTCCCATTGACCAGCATGTTAAGGGCATGGAGGCACTGGGCGCAGCTATCGACGTTAAGGCGGGCTTTGTACTGGGTGACGTTCAGGGGGGAAAACTCCACGGCGCAAGAATTTATCTGGATAAAGTTTCAGTAGGCGCTACCATGAATATAATGATAGCCGCTGTTTTGGCTCAGGGCAGAACCATTATTGAAAATGCCGCAAGAGAGCCACATATAGTTGACCTTGCAAACTTTTTAAACTCCATGGGTGCCGATGTTCGGGGAGCAGGTACCGATACAATAAAGATAAACGGCGTTGAGAAGCTCCACGGCGGCACTTATACAATAATTCCCGACCAGATAGAGGCGGGAACCTACATGGTGGCGGCAGCGGCAACAGGGGGAGAGGTTCTTATAAAGAACATTATTCCCAAGCATTTAGAGTGCATCTCCGCAAAGCTTCGTGAGACGGGAACCATAGTTCAGCAGTATGAGGACTCCGTTCTGGTTAAGGGTGCAAGCACTCTCAGACGTGCAAACGTGAAAACCCTGCCCTATCCCGGCTTTCCCACCGATATGCAGCCCCAGATAGGCGTTCTGCTGTGCCTTGCTAACGGCACTTCCGTTATTACAGAGGGAATTTACGATAACCGTTATAAATATGTAAATGAGCTGCGGAAAATGGGGGCTGAGATACAGGTTGACGGCAGAGTGTGCGTCATAGAGGGGGGCCACAGGCTGACAGGTGCTCCCGTTATGGCCTGCGATCTGAGAGCCGGCGCCGCAATGGTAATTGCGGGCCTATGCGCCGCAGGGGAAACCGTAGTGGAGGATATTCACTACATTGAGCGTGGATACGAGAACTTTGTAGGAAAGCTCCGCAGTCTGGGAGCTGACATAAGAATAGAGGAGTTTTCTGACGATCAGGACGGCTACGAAAAGGTAGTGAGTATTCCTGTATGACAGTCAGTGTTTTTGCCAGCGGCTCCGGTGGGAATTGCCTTCTCATATCCGGAGCGGGGACGAATATTTTAATCGACGCCGGAATTTCCATGCGCCGGGTGAAAAGCGCCCTGGCAGAGGCCAAATTAAATGTGGAAAATATTGGCGGAGTGCTCATTACTCATGAGCACTCCGACCACGTTTCAGGCCTTAAAATGCTGTGCCGATACTATTCGATCCCGATTTTCGCACCTCATACGGTGGCTAACAGACTTATGGGAAAAATTCCGGAAACTGAGGATAATTTACATATTATCCCTGTTAATGAAGATTTTTATATAGAAAATCTTAAAGTCCGTGCATTCCATACGCCCCATGATACAGATGAAAGCGTGGGGTACAGAGTAGAAGGTGAGGGCACTTTTGCCCTGAGCACCGACATGGGGCATGTGACAGACCGGATTATAGAGGGGCTTATAGGGGCAGAGACGGTGCTTATAGAGTCTAACCATGACGAAAAAATGCTTATGGAAGGGCCTTACCCTGTCTATTTGAAGCGCCGGATTTTGTCTGATAAGGGCCACCTCAGCAACTCTGCCTGTGCGTCTCTTGCAAAAGTCCTCTCCGATAACGGTACGGAAAATATTATTTTAGGCCATTTGAGCCGTGAAAATAACAGACCGTGGATTGCACGGGCTGCTGCTGAAGCTGCCTTGGGAACAGGGGAGGGGCTTTTTGTTGCCCCTGAGCTGGGATTTCTTCAGGTGCCTGTGGGAAAGGCGGTGCAAAATGAGAGAGATTAAGTTTATCTGTGTAGGCAGAATGAGGGAAAAGCACTACATGGAGGCTTTCTCCGAGTACAAAAAACGCCTTGGGGCGTACTGCCGCTTTGAACTGGCGGAGATTGAGGAACAGCGCCTGCCTGAAAAACCCTCAGACAGAGAAATTAAAGCCGCTCTTTTAAAAGAGGGCTTGGAGATTAAAAAGCAGATACCGAAGGACGCATATGTGTGCTGTATGTGCGTTGAGGGAAAGCAGAAAAGCAGTGAGGAGCTGGCGGAGCTTATGCTCCAGAGAGAAAATTCGGGAAAGCCAAAGCTGTGCTTTATAATCGGCGGCTCTTACGGAATTTGCGATGAAGTGAAAAATACGGCTGATTTTAAGCTCAGTATGTCTAAAATGACTTTTCCCCATCATCTTGCCCGAGTTATGCTCATAGAGCAGGTTTATCGGGGCTTTAAGATTATAGAAGGCTCTCGTTATCACAAATAAAAAGGCTGAAAAGTGAAAAATTCTGCTAAACTTTTTGGAAATTATATGATATAATGGAAAATAATTTATGTATTTGAAGCCGAAATTATAATCTTCACATTCGGAGGTGCATATATGGAAAATGAGCTCAGCCCCGAATGGGGCAAAAAAGCGGACAAAAATCTTTTAAAGCGTTGGCCTAAGGATGAAAACGGGGAGCTTTCTCAGCCTGTGTTTCTGGAAAGACTTTACAGCATGGACATGGGAGCGGAGCTTAGAGTTAATATGCTGGAGGCCTACGGAATTCCATGCCTGCTCACCTATCCGGGGGACGGAAGTTTCGGCCGGGTAATTCTGGGAATGAGCGGATGCGGCGTTAACATCTATGTTCCCGCAGAAAAATATGAGGATGCAAAAGCATTATGCGAGGAGGAAAACAATGAGCAATTATAAGCAAGAATATCAGCATTGGCTGGATAATCCCGCTCTCTCCGAGGCAGAGTGGAAAGAACTGGACCAGATTAAGGACGATGAGAAGGAAATCGAAAGCCGCTTCTTTGCACCCCTTGAGTTTGGTACAGCAGGTCTGCGTGGCACCATGAAAGTGGGTCTGCACCACATGAATATCCATATCATTCGCCATGCCACTCAGGCATTTGCCGATGTCATCGCCGCTGACGGTGAGGAGGCAAAGCGGCAGGGGATAGTTATTGCCCATGACTGCCGCTTAAACGGCCGTGCTTTCGCTGAGGAGGCCGCCTGTGTTATGGCGGCAAACGGCATTAAGGTGAGAATTTTTGACGCATTGCGTCCTACACCTGAACTGAGCTTTGCCGTCCGTTATTACGGATGCAGAGCGGGTCTCAATATAACCGCCTCCCATAACCCCAAGGAGTATAACGGCTATAAGGTGTACTGGTCTGACGGGGCACAGCTTCCGCCTCAGAAAGCTGATGCAATCGCCCGGAATATGAGAAATTCCGATGTTTTTACATCTTACAAAACCTGCAATTTTGACGATGCGGTGAAAGAGGGAAAAATACAGATTATAGGCGAGGAGACCGATAAGGCTTTTATGGATAAGGTCATGTCTCAGGCCATTGATAAAGAGGCTGTTAAAAAGGCAGCGGAGGATTTTAAAATAGTTTATACTCCTTTCCACGGCTGCGGATATAAGCTTGTGCCGGAGGCATTAAAGCGTCTCGGAATAAAGCACATCTATCCCGTTGAGGAGCAGATGGTGCTGGACGGCTCTTTCCCCACAGTTGTAAGCCCCAACCCTGAAAATCCGGAGGGCTTCTATCTGGCTGTTGACCTTGCAAAAAAAGTGGGTTCCGACCTTATTATAGGCACCGATCCCGACTCTGACAGAGTGGGAACCATGGTTCGCCGCGGTGACGAGTATGTGACTATCACCGGAAACCAGATGGGCGTACTGCTCCTTGACTATATTATAAATGCAAAGAAAGCAACCGGCACCATGCCCGAAAAACCAGGTGCTCTCTGCTCCATAGTAACAACCGGCATGGCAAGAGCCGTGTGCGAATATAACGATGTCCACTTCGAGGATACCTTTACCGGATTTAAATTTATGGCCGAGCGGGTTGCCGACTGGGAAGCCGCCAAGAGCTATAACTGCATTTTTGCCTTTGAAGAGAGTTACGGGTACATGATGGGCGACTATGTAAGAGACAAGGACGCGGTTACCGCTTCCATGATGATTGCCGAAATGGCAGCACATTACCATAATATGGGAATGACTCTTCTTGACGCACTGGACCAGCTTTATAAAAAGTACGGTTATTACATGGAAAAAACCCTGAACCTTGTTATGCCCGGTCTTGACGGTCTTGCAAAGATGAAGAAGCTTATGGACGACCTGCGTTCAAATCCCCCTGAGAATATTGCAGGTACGGAGGTTCTCCGTGTCCGTGACTATCAGGACGGCAGTATTGCAGTAAAGGGTCTGGGCAAGGTGGACAAAACTCCCTTCTTCGGCTCAAACGTTCTTTTCTTTGAACTCTCTGACGGTTCAAACTTCATTGTCCGCCCCTCCGGTACTGAGCCTAAGGTAAAAATTTACCTGCTCATAAGAGGCAGGAGTGAGGCAGAGTGCAAAGAGAAGGTAGAAAAATATAATAACTACGCCGAAACTCTGGGAAAATAAGGTGATAAAATGAACAAACTTATACAGCTTTTTCTCTCCTTTTCCCGTATCGGAGTTATGACCTTCGGCGGCGGCTACGCTATGATACCTATGCTGGAAAAAGAACTGGTTGAGAAAAAACACTGGGTAAGTGAGGAAGAACTTTTAGACTATTATGCCGTGGGTCAGTGTACCCCCGGCATAATAGCCGTTAATACTGCAACTTTTGTAGGCCATAAAACAGCGGGAGTGTGGGGAGGTATTTTCGCAACTCTGGGCGTTGTTTTTCCGTCTCTTATAATTATTACGCTTATTGCCGCAGTGCTCACAAATTTTGCGGATATTCCCGCTGTAAAATGCGCATTTGCCGGTATTCGTGTCTGCGTATGCGTGCTTATATTCAATGCCGTTGTGAAACTCTGGAAAAAGGCCGTCACCGATAAAGCAACTCTGACAATTTTTCTTGCGGTATTTCTCATGTCTGTGTTCTTTGACATGTCACCCGTATTTTTCGTGCTTGTCAGCGGCATATGCGGTGTGATGGTTACAAATATGGGAGGTCGGGATAAATGATATATCTGAGATTATTCCTTGAATTCTTTTTCACCGGCCTTTTCTCCGTTGGCGGCGGTCTTGCAACTCTGCCTTTCCTCTATGATATGTCCGAGCGCACCGGCTGGTTTACAAGCTCTCAGCTTGCCGATATGATTGCGGTGTCCGAGTCCACTCCCGGCCCTATCGGCGTAAATATGGCAACCTATGTAGGCTATACGGCGGGGGGAATTCCCGGCGCAGTTATTGCCACCTTAGGCCTTATCTGCCCTGCCATTGTGATAATTATGGTTATCGCAAAGGTTCTGGAGACATTCAGAAACAACAAAACAGTTGACTCTGTTTTTTACGGTCTGCGCCCCTGCTCCGTGGCTCTTATTGCCTCTGCCGGCTTTCTGGTAATTAAAATGGCTCTGTTTAACGTGGAAAAATTTGTAAGTACAGGTGTGCTGATGAGCCTTTTTAACTTTAAGGCAATAGCTTTGGCGGCTGTGCTTTTGGTGCTGACCCGCTGGGTAAAGCAGACGAAAAATCTTCACCCCATAGTTTTCATAAGCCTGTCGGCATTGGCGGGAATTATATTTAAATTCTGAAAAAGGGCGCAAATGCGCCCCTTTTTTATAAATATATGCCTGCAATATAGGCAAATACGGCCGCAAGAACGGCGCTTAGCAATCGTCCGGCAAAATGCCGGGCACTTTTTATTTCACGGTCTGCAATGAGAGAAAGGGTTTGAAAATGAACCGACAGACCTCCGAAGCCTACCATAAATGCGGCAAGGGCCAGATTTTGGGCGTTTAATTCAAAACCTTCCATTGCTCCCACTCCTCCTCCAAGCTCAAAGAGACCCAGTAAAAAGGCTCTTATGCAGGCATAGTCTATGCCTGTTTTGCCGGATAGAAAATTGCACAGGGCAGGTAAAAATCCGCTTGATTCCATAAGTCCTGTAAATACACCGAAAGTCAAAACAAAGCCGCAGACGTTGAGTATGTTTAATACGGAACTTTTAACGGCGCTGCTGAGGGCCGGAGAAAAGCTCATGGCAGGAGAGGGGGACAGCTCACAAGAAGCGAACTCTTCTTTTCCGCTTAGTAAAAGACCGCATATCAGCGCAGAAATAATATGAATTATGTACAGCAGAATTCCTACCTTTACCGAGTGAAAAACTCCCGTTCCGATAGCTCCCATAATAAATGCGGGGCCTGTGTTATTGCAAAAGCCTAAAAGCCGTTCCGCCTCTTTTGAGCTGATTTTTCCCTGCTCTTCCATGGTGGCAATATAAGACGCACCCAAAGGGTAGCCGCCGCATATGCCTATAAAAAAAGCGGAAAAACCGGCGCCGGAGACATTGAAGAGCCTTCCCGCACTTTTGCCTATGCTGCGGCCCAGAATTTCGGGAAAGCCTAAATTATTTAAAAGCCCCGACAGTACAAAAAAAGGAAAAAGTGACGGAATAATCAGGTTTATGCAGAGTTTAAGAGACGTTTTGCAGCAGTTTACGGCTTCCTGTGATGCAGTTAAAAGTACAAAAAGTGCGCACAGCGCCGCCAGAACGGAAAGCTTTTTCTTCAAATAGTATCACCCCTTGTACTCAAATTATGAGCCCTCACATAGATTTATACGGACAGGAGTTGAGGACTTTGAAAAAGCACAGATTTAAAACCGAGCTTATTTCCCCCCTCTCTGACGGAGCATTCGGCACAAGGCTCAGTTTAACGGGGAATACCCTTTTAATGGAAAATCACCGTGGTATAACGGAATTGGGCAGTGAGCGAATAGTTATATCCGGCAGTGACGGAAACCTCTGCGTATGGGGCGAGGGTTTGCGTGTGGAGGCAATGACAGAGCATCAGCTCCTTATACGGGGGAAAATTCAGAGCGTGGATTTCGGAGGGGAAAATGGGAGTAAGTGATACCGTAAGGGGCAGGGCAAAAGTCCTGCTCACATCGCCCTGTCCTGAGGGCGTTTTGAATTCCTGCGCAAATTCGGGAATAATGATTAGAGATGCAGAGTTTAAGGAAGAATGTCAGGTGATTTTAAGCCTGAGAGAAGGCGAAATGCCCCTTTTCGGGGAAATATGCCGAAAATGCGGGGCTGAGTTTGAAATTATATCCATTAAAGGCGGGAAAAAACTGGGAGAACTATTTAAAAGGCGCAGTGTACTTCTTGCGGCCTGCTTTGTTATGCTGCTGCTCCTTGTTTTTTCTTCATTTTTTGTGTGGCGTATTAAAATTATTTCCGACGGAGAGGTTCCCGTTTCTAAGCTTATGAATGCTCTCAGCTCAGGCGGACTGTATGAAGGAGCACCGAGATTTAATATATCTTCCGATATGCTCAGATGCCATGTGCTGGCGGAAGTGCCGGAGATTTCATGGCTTGGCCTTAACATAAGCGGCTCAGAGGCAAGAGTCATGGTAAAAGTCAGCAAAGAAGAGGAAAAAATATATGAAGAATATAAATTAACAGACCTGAGAGCAAAGCGGGAGGGTATAATAAAGTCAATGTCCGTATTGAACGGTCAAAGCCTTAAAGCCCCCGGCGATGCGGTGGAAGAAGGGGAGCTTCTGGTTAGAGGAATAATGGAAAGCGGCCCTAATCCGCCCCGTGCCGTATGCGCGAAAGGGCAGGTAATAGCGGAGACAAGGCGGAATCTTCAGGCCGTTACACCGAAAACAGCCATGTTTAAAGAGAAAATTGCGGGTAAGAGAGTCAGATTTGCAATTAAATTCGGAAAAAAACGGCAAAATTTATATTTTAGTAGTGGAAAGCATATTGACGAGTGTGATAAAATTATAAAAGAATACCAATTAGGCATAGACGGCCTTTTCGCCCTGCCTCTGAGCATTGTGAAGGAGGAGTACATTTTTTATGATAAAAGCTCCGGAACATATGAGGGAAACGGGGAAGAAAAGCTCTTAGAAATTTTGCGGGAAGATTTAGACGGAGAAATTCTGGAGACTGAGTTTAAAGAAAGCTCCGACAGTGAGAAAAAGACTTTACAGCTCACAGCCCTGTGCCTTGAAAATATTGCCGTACCCACGGTTCCCTGAAAGGAAAAATTTAAAGAAATATGACAGAACGAGTTATGGAAGTGGAGCGCATGGAGGACGTTATAAGCGTCTTCGGCTCCTTTGACAGGAATCTCAGAATGATAGAAGAAGAGCTTAAAGTAACCGTGCAGGACAGGGAAGCTCAGCTCCGTATACAGGGTGAGGACGAGCTGAATGTCTGCCTTGCGGAAAAGGCAATAGCCGGTCTTCTGCGTCTTGCCGCAAGAGGGGAGAATATTGACAGCCAGAACGTCAGGTATATTTTAAAGCTTGTGTCCGAGGGACAGGAGGATAAGATAGATGAGCTTTCCGGCGGCATTATCTGCCTTACTGCCAAAGGCAAGCCTATAAAGCCCAAAACTCTGGGTCAGAAAAGCTATTGCAGGGCAATTTCAAAAAATACCGTTACTCTGGGCATAGGCCCTGCCGGTACAGGTAAAACCTATCTTGCGGTTGCACAGGCTGTGGCGGCATTTCGAGCCGAACAGGTGAACAGAATTATTCTCACCAGACCCGCAGTTGAAGCAGGGGAACGGCTTGGCTTTCTGCCGGGAGATTTGCAGAGTAAGGTTGACCCCTACCTCAGACCCCTTTATGACGCACTTTTTGAGATGCTTGGCCCTGAAACCTACCAGAAGTATCTGGAGCGGGGCAATATTGAGGTTGCGCCTCTTGCGTATATGAGAGGCCGTACTTTAGATGACAGCTTTATTATTTTGGATGAGGCTCAGAATACATCGGGAGAGCAGATGAAAATGTTTCTTACCCGTTTGGGTTTCGGCTCAAAGGTGGTAATTACCGGAGATATAACTCAGATAGACCTGCCGGAGGATAAAACCAGCGGCTTAGAGGTTGCAATGAAGGTTCTGGACGGAGTGGAGGATATTGCCATATGCCGCCTTACAGGCTCCGACGTGGTGCGCCACAGTCTGGTGCAGAAAATTATTGAGGCATATGAGGATTACGACAAGAAGCACCCTGCACCTGCAGCACCGAAGCCCCAGTCCAAAAAATACAGGAGAGGATAAAATGGGACATAAAATACAGCTGAGCCGAGAGAAAAAAGGACTTAAACATCCTGAAGCAGGAATATATGTAAAAAAGGCCATAAAAATGGCTTTAAAGGCTGAGGGGGTTACAGAACCCTGCTATATAAGCGTTATGTTAACCGACAATGCGGGCATACGTGAAATTAACAGAGAATTTCGGGATATTGACAGGGAGACGGACGTTCTCTCTTTTCCCCAGAACGAGCTTGTGCCGGAGCATTTTGACGCTGAGATATGCGAAAAGGATTACGAAAGCGGCAGAATTTTACTTGGCGATATGATGATTTCCGTTCCCAAATGCGAGGAACAGGGAAAAGAATTCGGCCACGGCTTTAAGAGAGAAATAATGTACCTTGCAGTTCACTCCACCCTCCACCTTTTGGGCTATGACCATGTGGACGAGGGAGAAATGAAAGCTCAGATGAGACAGAGAGAAAAGGCAATAATGCAGGACAATTAAAGGAGATAAACAACATGACAAAATCAGCAATGATAACTATAATCGGCAGACCCAACGTGGGTAAATCCACTCTTACAAACGCACTTGTAGGGGAGAAGGTGGCCATTGTTTCAAATAAACCCCAGACCACCAGAAACCGCATCTGCGGCATAGTTCCCCATGGCGAAACCCAGTTTGTGCTTATGGACACTCCCGGCTTCCATAAGCCAAAAACCAGACTGGGCGACTACATGGTGAATGTAGTAAAGGAGAGCGTTGCGGACGTTGACCTTGCATGTATGCTGGTTGAGCCTGTTGCCAATATAGGACAGCAGGAAGAGGCGCTTATTGAGCGCTTAAAGCAGAGCAAATCTCCCTGCGTTCTCTGCATAAATAAGATTGATACCGTTGATAAGGCAAGACTTCTGGAGGTAATTGCCCTTTATTCTGCCGCCTATGAGTTTACATCTGTTGTACCTATTTCCGCCAGAACCGGAGAAGGACTTGGTGAGCTTTTAGACGAATTCGAGAAATTTGCCGTTCCCGGCCCTCACCTCTACCCCGAGGATATGATAACCGACCAGCCCGAGCGGCAGATCTGCGCCGAGCTTCTCCGTGAAAAGCTCCTTATCTGCCTTGCCCGTGAAGTGCCTCACGGCACAGCCGTTGAGGTAACAAAGTTTTCCGAGCGTCCCGACGGCATTATAGATATTGAAATGACTATCTATTGCGAAAAAGCCAGCCATAAGGGGATAATTATCGGTAAAAACGGATCTATGCTGAAAAAAATCGGTGCAATGGCAAGAGAAGATATTGAGAAATTCCTTGATGCAAAGGTATTCCTGCAGACATGGGTAAAAGTGAAAGAGAATTGGAGAGACTCCAATTCTCTGCTCAGAAACTTCGGCTTTGAGGAGTAAAAAGACTGTAATTTAAGGGTAA
>JAHHRS010000051.1 GCA_020025675.1 Oscillospiraceae bacterium | reverse complement strand
TGTTGCACCGCCCTGAATAAGCAGGATTTCATACTTTTCCGGAATTGCCAGAATATCACGGAGTTTTTGTTTAGTGCCCTGCAATATTTCATCAAACATGGGAGTTCTGTGGCTCATCTCCATAACAGAAACTCCAGTTGAACCATAATTCAAAAGCTCCTTCTGTGCTCTTAAAAGAGCGCTCTCAGGCATGATAGAAGGGCCTGCCGAAAAATTAAAAACCTGTTCTCTCAACACGGAAAATCATCTCCCAAAATAATCAAATAGAACTTATGTCCTTTAGCGCACTATTATACATTACCGATTTAAATCCGTCAAACAATTTCTCCCAGAAGTCTGTCATCTTCAACGGATTTTATCATAACGTTCAGTATTTTGCCTCTGAGGTTTTCGCCCTTTGCCCAGACCATAACATAGGTATCGCTGTGGCCGGTATAACCCTCACCGTCCGGAGTCTCAAACAGTACCGGCAGAACCTGACCCACGCTGGAATTTAAAAACTCTGTGTGCATTCTGTTTGCAACCTGCTGAGCCTCATGTGCTCTTGCTGATTTAAGTGCGTTGGAGCACTGGTTGGGCATTTTGTCGGCGGGAGTACCGGGACGTCTGGAATAGGGGAAAATGTGCATCTGAGAAAAGCCGCAGCGCTCTATAAACTCCAGTGTCTCTTTCTGGTCTCCGTCGGTTTCTCCGGGGAATCCGGTTATAAGGTCGCAGGTAAGAGCACAGCCGGGAAAATGCTTTCTTAAAAGCTCCACAGCATTATAAAATCCCGCTCTGTCATACTTACGGTTCATATTTTTAAGCGTTCTGTCGCAGCCGGACTGGAGGGACAGGTGGAAGTGGCGGCAGAGCTTTCCGGTTGCCTCGGTCTTGCGGCAGAATTCCTCGGTTATAACTGTGGGTTCAAGTGAGCCTAATCTTATTCTCATATCGCCCGAAACCTCTGCCACGGCGCATATAACATCGGCTAAATCAGGTTTTCCCGGCAGGTCTACTCCGTAGGACGCCACCTCTATGCCTGTTAAAACAAGCTCCTTATAGCCCTCGTCTCTTATCCGTTCAGTCTCTTTCACAGCTTCCTCAATGGGCAGGCTTCTGAGTCTGCCTCTGGTGTAGGGTATTATACAGTAGGTGCAGAAGTTAACGCAGCCGTCCTGAATTTTAAGCATTGCTCTTGTGCGGCCTGATACGGCACCGGCAGGGAGTTTTTCCAATACACGTCGCTTAAAGGGCTGGTCAATATTTTCCTCGCCCTCCCCTGTTGCCGCCGCCTTTTCTATCGCTTCCACAAATTTCATTCTGTCGGCGGCGCCGAAAATAACCTTTGCTCCCAGCTCTTCCGCCTCTTTCGGGTCTATCTGGGAATAGCATCCGCAGACTGCCACCAGAGCGCCGGGGTTTTCGTCTCTCATGCGTCTGATGAGCTGTCTGGATTTTCTGCCGCTTTCGGCGGTAACGGCGCAGGTATTTACTATAACAGCGTCTGCCTTCTCCCCTTCCTTAGCAGGGACATGACCGTGAGCTTTCAGAGCTGTTTCCATGGCCTGAGTTTCATACTGGTTGACCTTACAGCCAAGAGTGTTTATAATATATTTCATCTCATTCACCTTAATTATTTTAAAATTTGGAGATACATATGGAACATTATCTTGATAATTCAGCTACTACCAAAGTATGCCCCGAAGCGGCACAGGCCGCTTATAAAGCAATGTGCGAAATTTACGGCAACCCCAGCTCCACCCACACTTTGGGCAGGCAGGCCAAAAAGCTTCTTGACACATCCAGAGCTACCGTAGCCAAGACTTTGGGCTGCTCTCCCGCTGAGCTTGTCTTTACCTCCTGCGGCTCCGAGAGCGACAACTGGGCCGTTATTAACGGCGCAGAGGCCATGAAGCGCAAGGGCAAACACATAATAAGCTCCGTTACAGAGCATGACGCAGTGAGAAAATCTCTGGACGAACTGGAAAAAAGAGGCTTTGAAATTACAAGGCTGGTGCCTGACGACGGCGGTGCTGTAAGTCCTGAGGCTGTAAAGAATGCTCTCCGCCCTGATACTATACTCGTTTCTCTTATGCTGGTCAATAACGAAACAGGAGCCATAACGGATATAAACGGCATTTCAAAGCTTCTTAAAAAAGAAAAATCTCAGGCACTTCTGCACACTGACGCTGTGCAGGCCTTTATGAAAATTCCCTTCTCCGCCAAAACCTTGGGTGCAGATATGATAAGCGTCAGTGGTCACAAGGTTCATGCTCCCAAGGGTATAGGCGCACTGTACATAAAAAGCGGTCTTAAATTAAAGCCCTTCATAGTAGGAGGAGCTCAGGAAGATGGCAGACGGGCAGGAACAGAGGCCATGCCCCAGATTGCGGCTTTTGCCGCCGCATGTGAGGCCGCAGGGGACATAAAGGAAAATGCGGAAAGGATGGAAAATCTGCGCAGTTTAGCCGTTGACACTCTCAGCGCCCGGATACCGGAGCTTGTGCTGATACCGGGAGGTGCCCCTCATATACTCAGCATTTCTCTGCCCGGCTGGCGCAGTGAGGTGCTCATGAATTACATGGAGACCAAAGAAATTTATGTGTCAAAAAGCTCCGCCTGCAAAAAGGGCGGGCGGAGCCATGTACTTGAGGCAATGGGCTATAACTCTAAGATAATAGACGGAGCAATCCGTATAGGTCTGTCCCGTTTTACAACAAAAGAGGATATAGAAGCCTTATGCCAAGCCTTAAAAGAAGCCCATGATACTCTCGCTCATTGCTGAGTATGGCTGTCTTTTTTATCCTCAGGCTTATTCTCCCCTCCGAAGCCGCTTCCGGTTTCGGAGGCTTTTTTTATTATTTTTCTTGTTACCGGATCTATGTGATCCATGGTTTCATATTCCTCAGTTTCCCATGGAAGATCATTTTCCTTCAGGCGCTTTTCAACACCTGCATTTATAGCCGTGTATATAACCACAAACACAGGAACACCAAGAAGCATTCCCCAGAATCCGAAAAGGCCCGCTCCCAGAATAATTGCAAACATTACCCAGAAACCGTTTATGCCTATGGAACTTCCCAGGATCTTGGGGCCTATGATATTGCCGTCCACCTGCTGCAAAATAATAATAAAAATTATGAAAATAAGGCACTTTATAGGACTTACCATCAAAATTATAATTGCGCTTGGAATTGCGCCTATGAACGGGCCGAAGAAAGGAATTATATTCGTAACTCCCACAATAACACTGACCAGCATTGCATAAGGCATATCCAGAATTACGCAGACTATATAGCAGATAAGGCCGATTATTGCGGAGTCTAAAAGCTTGCCGTTTATAAAGCCCATAAAGGTCTTATCGGTAAAGGCAACACCTTCACGGATTTTTTCAGCATTTTCAATGGAAAAGAGGCTATACAGCATACGCTTGGAGCTTGCCTGAAATTGCTCCAGATTTCCCAGAATATAGACAGACACTATAATGCCTATGACTATATTATATACAGCCATCAGCACATAATAAACACCCGCCGTTACGCTGGAAATTATATTGCCAAGCCCCGGCAGTATGGTTTCCTTCAGCCATTTTATGATGCCGGAGTTTACAGTGTCCACAACACTTTTTGCAATTTCCTCCATTTCGGGGAAATCCCTGAGTAAGTCTGCTATCCACTGGCTTAAATTGGCAAGATAGGTATTACTGTTTAAAACTATTGTTTCAATACTGCTGTATAGCTGAGGCAAAATGAGATATACCAAAGCCGCCATCAATGCGGCAAGTACAATTTCCGACACTAAAACGGAAAGTCCCCTTGCAAACCTTTTACCCCCGTCTTTCTTATCCTTATATATTTTCTTTGAAAGGGGGGCAAAAATATTTCTCTCAACCGCCCTCATAAGCGGGCACAGCAAGTAACTTATAACAACGCCCCAAAGGAAGGGACTTAAAATATGAATAATGGTTTTTAAGCCTTGTCCAAGTGCCGAAATATAATTAAGAGCCATGAAAAACAGTATTGAACAGGCTATAACACAGAAACCTGTTATGCCCCAATACAGGTATTTTTTATCCCATTTAAAATGCCTTCTCATAAATATCCTTCTTCCGAAAAAATCTCAGAATTTTGTTCAGCAGTATTTTACTCTCAGAGTCTGCCTCAGTCAACCACAAAATGTAAACATTTGAGTTGAAAGTATTAATTTTGCGTTTTGTGGGCCTAATCGTGTTATGTAAACCTTTTGTGACAGTTTTAGCTCTAAATGTTCATATTTTATCTGTTGATAACTATGTTGATAATGTTGAAAACTCCTTGTACGGTCTCAATTTTTTCTAAACAGGGCTTTTTGAATATTTGTACGAATTTTATCGAATTATACATAATTGTGTAAACCGGTTCATATATTCAGATTGCTGTTCATAAGTTTGCGTAGGAAACAAAGAGCGGAACTAAGTGGAGGCGGCTTATGAAAAAGGCAGTTGTTTTTATACTTGTTTTTGGAATTATTTGCGGTTTATTTTCGAGTGTGCATGCTTATGCTCTAAAGCCGCTGACGGACAGGGAGCTGCAGATTACTGCACCTTCCGCTGTACTTATGGAGAAAGAGACGGGGCAGATAATATATAAAAAGAACGCCGATGAGCGGCGCCCGCCTGCCAGCATAACAAAGATAATGACTATGCTGTTAATCGTTGAGGACATAGAAAGCGGGAAAATCTCTCTAACCGATACCGTAACCGTCAGTAAAAGGGCGGCATCCTTCGGGGGAAGCTGTGTGTATCTGGAAGAGGGAGAGCGGATGAGCGTTGAGGATATGCTCAAATGTATAGCCGTTGTCTCCGCCAACGACTGTGCCGTGGCTATGGCCGAGCATCTCAGCGGCACGGAGCAGGCTTTTGTAGAGCGCATGAACACCAGAGCTGAGGAGTTGCAGTTAAATGACACCCGATTCACAAACTGTACCGGACTTTTTGATGACAAGGAGCATTATACCACGGCATACGATGTGGCGTTAATGTCAAGGGAGCTTATTTCACACGATTTAATAAAAAACTATACTACTATTTGGATGGACAGTATTCGTGACGGAGAATTTGAGCTGAGTAACACCAATAAGCTTGTAAGCCGTTATGAAGGATGTACGGGTCTGAAGACCGGCTACACCAGTTCTGCAAAATACTGTCTTTCAGCCACTGCGGAAAGAGACGGTATTGAATTTATAGCAGTTATTATGGGCTCCAAAGACTCCGAGCTGCGAAATTCCGATGCAGCTGCCCTTTTAAACTTCGGCTTTGCAAATTTTGCTCTCTGTCCTCTCCGCATGGAAGAGCCTTTGCCCACCCTTCCGGTAGAGATGGGAAAATCCTCCTCTCTGTCTCTTAAATATGCAGGTGGAGAATATGCCCTTGTCCCCAAAGGAAAGGCAAACCCACAATATGAACTGTGTCTGCCTAAAAGCGTAAAAGCTCCCGTAACTGAGGGGCAGATATTGGGTGAGCTGCTGGTTAAGACTGAAGACGGCGGAGAACTTGCGAGAATTCCCTTAATGGCAGACAAAGACGTGCCTAAACTGGGGTTTTTCGGTATCTTCGGTATGCTTGGAAAAAGCCTGTTCGGTCTGTGAAATAAAGTGGTCTAAGCTGACTGTCTTTACTTGAAATCCTCTGAAAATAGTATATAATGTGAGTAACATCTTGTATTATTATAGGAGGTATTATGGTTAAAGTTGATTTATCCGGCGCAGAGCAGTTTTTTACTGCCGCTGGCCCTGATTACGCTCTTGCAGAGCTTGCCCACAAGACTCTTATGAACGGTTCCGGCCTCGGTGCTGATTTTATCGGCTGGCTGGAGCTTCCCCGGCGCATAAAAGAAACGGAATTACAGGAAATTCTGGACACTGCCAAACTAATCCGTTCCCGCTCCAAAGCGCTTGTAGTTATCGGCATAGGCGGCTCATATTTAGGTGCCCGCGGTGCAATAGAGCTTTTAAGGCCCATTCCCGGAAAAGATGATCCTAAAGTATTCTTTATAGGAAACGGTCTTTCCGCCGATGCTCTCTGTGATACTCTGGATATGCTGGGCGATGTGGACTTTGACGTTAATGTTATCTCCAAGTCCGGCACCACCCTTGAGCCTGCCGCCTCATTCCGTATTTTCCGCGGCCTTCTGGAAAAGAAGTACGGCAGCAAGGCAGATGAGCATATTTTTGCAACTACCGATGCCCGCAAAGGTGTATTAAAATCCGTTGCCGACAGGCAGGGCTGGAAAACCTTTGTAGTGCCTGATGATGTGGGCGGACGCTTCAGCGTTCTCTCCGCCGTCGGTCTTTTGCCTATGGCCGTTGCCGGCATAGATGTGGAAAAGGTTATTGACTGCGCTATTGAAGAATTTAAGAGTCTCTCCGTCCCCTCAAAGGAAAACCCCGCATGGCAATATGCTGCCGCAAGGCAGAGCCTTTACGGAAAAGGTTACAGTGTTGAGATTTTGGGCTGCTATGAGCCTTCCTTCCGCTTCATGGCCGAGTGGTGGAAGCAGCTTTACGGCGAGAGTGAGGGAAAGGACCACAAGGGAATTTTCCCTGCCTCCGTTGAGTTTACCGCAGACCTGCACTCCATGGGGCAGTTCATTCAGGAGGGGCCCAGAAATCTTATGGAATCCATCGTCCGTTTTACCGAAAGCCGCAGAGCCTACATTTTCCCTGAGGACGGGGAGAATGCCGACGGTTTGAACTACCTTGCGGGCAGAGACATGGCAGATATTTGCCGTGTGGCGGCTGACGCTGTTAAGCAGGCCCACATTTCAGGCGGTGTGCCCAACATTGTAATAGAAGTTAAGAAGAGGGATGAGGCCGGTTTTGCTTCTCTTGTCTGCTTTTTCGAGATGGCCTGTGCCATTTCCGGCTACATGTCGGGAGTTAATCCCTTTAATCAGCCGGGTGTTGAAGCATACAAGAAGAACATGTTCCGTATGCTGGGCAAGCCAGGCGCAATGTAAATTGCCACTTACACCAAAATTTCAGTTTTTTAATCAAAATGAAGCGTATCTAATGATACGCTTCATTTTGCTTTTCATTATATATTTTTCCTTTGGTACGGTCACCACTGCCGAAGCCTAATGTATGCAGTCTGTAACCCTCTTCATACTGTAGGTTGCACAAGTCTTCAATCTCAAAGAAATTTTTCTGGCCTATCAGATTCTTAATTTCCTTTTATATTTTTCTTACAGTAATTCAGCATTTAAAAATGCATTAAATGCAAAAGGAAATACCAGCTCAGCCCGTAGTAGCATACAACCGCCACAAGGTCATTTACCGTAGTTATCAAAGGTCCTGATGCAACCGCCGGGTCTACACCTATTTTTTTAAACAGCATTGGGATAAGTGTTCCGCTGGCACTGGAGAAAAGCATGGCCATCATAAGTGAAAGTCCGATACAGCCTGACACGGAAAAAGCAAACACAAGGCTCTCTCCTTTACTGAGGAATATAAACAGCCCCACCAAAAGCACTGACATAGAGCCTAATATGGCGCCGTTACAAAGGCCAACCCTCATTTCCTTGCACAATAATTCTATCTTCTGCTTAAAGCTCAAGCCCTCTGAGCTAAGCACACGCACCGTCACAGCCAGAGACTGTGTACCGGTATTGCCCGCCATATCCAGAACAAGGGACTGGAAGGCCATTATTATGGTAAGCTGAGACACTACCCTTTCAAATACTCCCACAACGCTTGAAACCACAAGTCCAAGGCACAGCAGTATAAGCAGCCACGGCAGCCTCTTTTTAAGACTTTTTCCAAGCGGCTCCTCCAGATCCTCCTGAGCCGTAAGACCTGCCAGCATTGCATAGTCCTCGCCCAAGGCTTCATCTGTTGCCTGAATTAAGGTCTGGGAGGTTATAACACCGAGAATTCTGTTGCCGTTATCAAGTACCGGCACTGAGCTTTCGGAATAATCCTTTAGATTTTCCAGACAGTCATCCACACTTTCGTTTGCATAAACATATGGGAAAGAGTTTATTATAAGCTCTTCCATACTGTCCCCCTGCCTTGCGGTTATAAGGTCTTTAAGGTCTATGGCACCCATATATAATCCATTGTCATCAGCTACGAAAATGGTGGATATATTATCCTTGGCTGCAGCCTGAGAAATAAGGGAGCTCATAGCCTCTTTAATACTGAGTCCCTTATGAATAAGGATGAAGTTTGAAGTCATCATGCTGCCTATTTCATCGTCCGTAAATGATGAAGTGAGAGATATGCTGTTCCTTGCGTCTGTACTCAGAAGATCCATTATAAAAGAGCGCTTTTCTGAGCTGAGCTGTCTTAAAACCTTTACTGCAGAATCTGTCTCCATGCACTCGATAACTTTAGGTATTTTTTCCAGATCTATTTCGTTGAGATAGCCGCCTGCGTCATCCTCCTGGCAGTGTTCCAGCACCGCAGAGAGCATGTCGGCATCTAAAACCCTGTAAAGTTTTTTTCTGTCGTTCAGACTCAGGCAGTCCAGTATTTCAGCTATATCCTGCTCATGGTAATCCTCCAGCCGCTCTTTCATTACCAAGGGCACTGAATTTCCCCGAATAAGTGAAATTATCTCCTCACCGTATTCAGGCATTATTCTCTCTTTTACAGGAGCTTTCAGCTCCTGCATTTTTTCTTTTTTCCTCATTTTCCTGACCTCCTTTAAAAATAATGGTGTAGTCGGAGAGCAGGCAAAAAGCGCCGTGAAAAACTTTCACGGCGCAGACGAAAAAATTCAAAATATCAGCAAATCATGGCATTGTCAATTCCTGCAGCGCCACAAAGCTCCCGGAAAAGCACAGCGGATTTTCCGGGTATTCAGTCTTGAGTTTTTCCGTCCATTGCCGACTTCGTCCATGACTGTCACCGCATTCCACTATGCTCACCTCACTTAAAATTTTATTACTTTTGCATTATAACACACAGTTATATGTAATGTAAAGGGCTTATCCCTTAAGACCTCTTGACTGCCGGTCCATATCTTCCACAACTATGTCAAAAATCTCTCCCAGAGATGCGCAGTATTCCAGTACCTGCCACGGCTCATTGGTATGGAAATGTATCTTTATCAGGTCGCTGTCACCGATGGCAAGCAGGCAGTCGCCTTTAAAATGCTCTCTGAAATAGTCATTTATAACATCTTCGTCCAAATTCTTGCCTTCAATAAGAAGCTGAGTATCATATTTAAATTCCATAGTTGCCTCCTTAAAAATTTATCTTACAGAAATTATAGCACCTTAGCTGTAAAATGTTAATATATTTTATTAACTTTTTATAAGCGGAAAGTGAGAATGTTTTGGCAGGATTTTGGGGCATCCTGAAGCGGGAGTTATATTACGGCAGGCTGTAGCCTGCTGAGATAATTGAGCATTATATTCCATATTGTAATTTCTAAACCGTGCAGCGTAATTTAGACTTATTAACACCTACGAAAAAGTACCAAAACTGTCTCGCCCCATAAAAAGCGGCCGACAGCACGCAGGCTGTCGGCCGGAAAAATTTTATATTTTTTCACTGTCCTTATGACAGGCAGCTGTCCATTTAGCAGACCGCACCCCACATTGGGCAGTTTTAACGGGTTTTAATTATAAACTTTGTTTCAATTTCCGTTGAACATAAGTTTATTCCTTGAGGATTCTTTACTTATACGGACTTTTTCCTGCTGTTTCTCTAATCTATGTATTTACTTGAGCAGGTACTTCTCCTTGAATTCTGCAGGAATGGTGTCAGGATCAACACTCATGCTGATAACAAAGTTAATCTTCTCCTCGGTGGAGAACTTGTCGAGCCAGTCAATAAAGTTTGTCATAGCGTCCAGAGACTTGTCGTTGACCAGTTTATAGTAGTTATCAATAAAGAAATGGGTAATGTCATAGTTACCGGCATGAACACCGCAGATAAGCCCTTTGAGAAATTCGTAGCTGCCCACAGCATAGTTGCCGGCCTCTATAAGACGAGCTTTATACGGTATGTCGTAGGTAAGATTTCTTTCTTTCTCTATGCAGACAACGCTACCATTATCCTCGTTCACTGCCTGATGAACCAGATCAACAAGTTTCTTTGTCTTGCCACTGCCTTTGAGTCCCATAATAATTTTAATCATAATAGACACTCTCCTTTGTGAGTTCTTTAAGAGTATAGTATATCTCTGTTTGTAGAGTACCATTTTTTTTAGAAAGGTGCAATAGCTGAGTTGTGAATTATTCTAAAATTAAAAAAAGAAAATATAAAATGTCTTATTAGAGACTACTATATAAGGCCAAATCGCCATATTATTATTTATGTATAAAGTGTTCGCAGACGAAAAGCGAAAAAAATATATATAAAATATGGTCAGAATTTTGACATATGGAGTAATTTGTCATTGACGTTATTATTTAAGTGTGATAACATTTTAGCAATCATATTATACGGGCGAAACCCCATTGGGGATTTAACATAAGAATTTAAAAAAGAGGTGTATTGCTTGAAAGACCTTAAACATCTGATCTATTTTGAGAACCTGCTTCAGGACGCTCAGAATGAACTGGTGACAAAAGCCGTAGAGGAAGGCAAGTACGCACTGGGGTATAACTGCTTTTACATACCTGAGGTGCTGCTCAATCTTCCCGGCTGCTTCTCCAGCCGTCTTCGCGCTCCTCGATGCAACTCCAGCGATGTGGCCAACTACTACATGACCACCCGCAACTGTCCTTATGTCAGATCCATACTTGAAAGAGCTATTGAGGGCGGATACAATTATCTCAGCGCCCTCTTTGGAGCGGAGTCATGTGCCGCAATGGAGCGAATGGAGGAACACTTTGATCTGCTTCATCCGGTTAAAAATGACAAATTCTTCTTAACAATTATGGACCCTCCCATGAAGGGCGATAAGACCAACCTGGATTATTACAAGGTAGAACTTATGAAGAACCTTGTAAATCCTCTCAAAGAGAAACTGGGCGTGGATGTTTCCGAAAAGGCGATGAGGCAGGCCGTAGAGGAACATAATGAGCTTTGCCGTGTAGTTACCGAAATAGGCGACTTCAGAAAGCTGCCCAATCCTCCCATCACCGGCTATGAATTCCATGTTATCCAGCTTGTTACACAGGTTTGCCCCCATTACCTGATTTTACCTTATCTTAAAGAGACTCTGGAAGAGCTGAAAACCAGAGAGCCTGAGCCGGAGTTTCCGTTCAGAGCAAAGGTTGTGGTAGTGGGTTCCGAGGTAGACGATCCGGAGTTTACAAAGCTTATAGAGAACTGCGGTGCCATGGTTGCTGCGGACAGATATTGCTTCGGCAGCTTCCCCGGCAGAGAGCAGATAGAAATCAGAGATGGCGAAACAGCCTTTGACGCCATTTGCCGCCATTATTTATACTGGAGCCAGTGCGCCCGCTTCATGGACGGGGAGAAGATAGACCAGCGCCACCGGGAGGTTGAGTACCTTGTGAAGGAATTCGGTGCCGACGGCGTTATTTTTGAAAGCATGAAGTTCTGTGAATTCTGGAGTTATGAAAAGATACTGGCTTCACACATTTTCACAAAAGAACTGCACATTCCCTGCTGCACCATTGAGAAAGAGTATGCTCTCGGCTCAGTGGGTCAGCTCCGTACCCGTTTCCAGGCCTTTATAGAGTCTCTGGAAATAAAGAACATTCAGGGAGGCGCATAAAATGAAAATAACCGATAAGCTTATAGCTTCCATTGATAAAAAACTTGAACGCTTTGACCCAATATGGCGGGCAGAGCACGGTCAGGGCGGACAGCGTTCCCGCTACTATGACAAAACCGGTGTTGAAAAGTACCGTGAGTGGCGCGGCGTTAAAGACACTATGTATGATTACAGCATATGGCTCAAGAACCTTGGCTCAATGGGCCTTATGGTTGCGAGAAATCCGGTAAGAGTTGTAAAGGGAATCTGGGAATACCGCTGGATGGGCTCCTATCTCGGAACATTCATGTTCATAAACAGACTCTATGAAGGCTATCGCGGAGAAGAACTTCGCATTGCCCACATGGGTATGCACCAGATAGTTGCCAGCCTTACAAGACTTATAGGCCGTGTTCTTGCAAATGATAAGCGTCTGGGCGGCGGCCCTCTTTCCGATACCATAGTCCCTATGGACGAAGTTATTCCGCCCCTGTTTATGAAGGGCTTTAAGGAACTTACCGGTATTCCCCTTCAGCTTTTGCCGGAGTTTATAATATGTGATATTGACCAGCATCTTCCTCCTCATTACATAGATGTGGCGGAGTCCTTTGGATTAGCCGCTGACGTGTGCTCCCGCTGCTCCGTGGAGACGGGAGTAGCTTTTGATGACGCATTTCCTGTATTCGGCAAGGCATTCCTTACCACAAATATGCCCTGCAATGCCAGTGAGTGTACTTCCATGTTCCAGCGCCGCCGCTTAGATTTGCCCGATATGCCCCTTACTTTTGCCATGCAGCATAACACAAAAGAAGGAAATGACTTCTCCGTTCAGATTCTTAAAGACGCCATTGCCTTTGTGGAAGAGCAGTACGGTGTTAAATACGACTGGGATAATCTCTTTAAATACGCCAAAGAGCTCAACGAGCAGAATACCATTGAGATGGAAAAGTGGGAGTTTTTCAAAACTCCGTATTCTCCTCTCTCCGGTATCAGTGAGACTATGTATAAGCTTTATGAGTGGGCGGCAGCAAACGGCACTGAGCACAGATTTACAAAAAATGACCGTAAGGTTATTAAAATCATGCGCAAGTGTTATCAGCAGAAATATAAACCCTTTGGCGGCAAGACCCGTCACAGAGCTTTCATGTGGGGTCCCTCCGCAGTTTACTACACGGATATGCCCACATGGTGCCAGAACTGCTGGGGTATTACTCTTGTGCTTAACATGGACTCCACTATGGGTCACAACATGATAAGCACTGAGGATCCCGATCAGGCAATAAAGGATCTTGCCCGCATGTCAGAAAAAGCTGTTATGCGTCACCATGCCGTCGGAGGCTGGGAGAACGTGAACGCTCTCTGGGCTTGGGCTAAGAGCTTTAACTGCGATATGATACTCTTTAACGATAATATAGCCTGCAAGGGTATGAACGGTGTCCACGCTGTTATGGAAGAACAGGCCAGAGAACTGGGTCTTCACTTCATCTTTATTGAGCACGACCTTGAAGACAGCAGATCCTGCCCACGGCGCGACATGAGAAAGTGCGTAAGCAACTACATGTCCATAGTTCTTAACGAAGAGCCTCTCGATCCTACTCTGGTGGACTTTGACGACTCTGAGGCATACTGAGAAAGGCGGAAGACTGTATGAAAAAAGGATTAAAAGTTACCCTGAAGATTCTTGGTAAGCTGTTGCTTGTGGGTCTTATAGGTTTTATTACCACCTTTACTGTCTATATCTTTAATTTGGAAAATAAGCTTATTTACTATGTTGTAAGGCCCTTTTTAAATAAGCACTATGATGCTCAGGTAAGAGACAGACGAATAGTTTAAAATGCCAAAGGAAAAGTGAATTAAAGGATTCCCAAAAAAATATACATAGTTTTTAGCTAAATATTATTAAAAAAGCCTAAAGGCTTGTTGTCAGAGTAATAATTTGCTCCCTCTATTTGAGACAGTGAAGTAAAACACTGTTAGTCATGGAGGGAGCATTGTTAT
>JAHHRS010000050.1 GCA_020025675.1 Oscillospiraceae bacterium | reverse complement strand
TATGACGGGCATTTTTTTTGCGGATTTCAGCAGTTCAATTTTGGTTTATTTTGTATTTCCGCACCGTATCGGTTCTGTCTCTTCCCTCATTGTATTTTTCGGCCCCTGACTCAAACAAAGGGTCTTCATATAGACTGTCATCTGTTTACCGAGGAGAATGTTGCAGGGTACACTTAATAGGGCAGAAGGTGAACTGCCGGACAGTGAACGACCTTGAGGCAGGCAGCAGAATGGCAGAGCTTGGGGCAGATTATATTACCACCGGTATACCGGAGTAAAAATGTATGGTTTATTTGCCCCTGAAAATAAATTCCGGCAGATTATTGGGAAAATTTATGCATGGGTATACTTTGATTTTTTACCGGTACTCCTAGGGTAAGGGACACAGCTATTTCCTTTTTGTGCCATACAGCGCCCCACATCGGGACAGTGTAAAAAAGTTTATTGAATATAGCTTTCAGGAGTAATTAACGGAAAAACCGGCATCATTAAACGATGCCGGTTTTTATCATATTAAATCTTCATCCAGAATCTTGCCCGCACACACTGTATTTGTGGGACCTGAGAGATAGATGTCATATATTCGGTTATTATCCTGTTTAAGGTCTACCGACAGCTCACCGCCGATATTTTGCAGCCTTATATTTTTATCGCTTACAAGACCTAACATGTGGAAAACCGCTGCAGACGCTCCTGAACCTGTACCGCATGCAAGGGTGAAATCCTCCACTCCCCGCTCATAGGTCAATATTTTCAGCAGGTTATCGCCTGTATGTTTAACAAAGTTTACGTTTGCACCTTTGGAAAATCCGGGATAAAAGCGGAGCTTACGACCAAATTCCCGTAACTTATCCCTGTCCCATTCATCCATATCCTGCATATGTACAACTGCATGGGGAATACCGGGGTTTCCAAGCTCTACATAATTAATATAAATTTCCGCGCTGTCTATTATGACTTTTTTTCTCAGCTCAATAACACCGGGGTCGTTTAAGCGCACTTTATAGATGCGGCGGCTGAGCCTTTCACCGGTTACAAGGCCGGCAGTAGTCTCTATCTTCTGTATTTCTCCCGCAAGTCCGTTTTCATAGCCGTAGCGGGCAATACAGCGGGCACCGTTGCCGCACATTTCGCCAAGAGAGCCATCGGAATTATAAAAGCGCATTCCGTAATCCCCGCAGTTTTCCGCCTTAACTACAATCATAAGACCGTCTGCGCCTATGGATGTGTGATAAGAACAGAGCTTTTGTGCAAGCCGGGGATATTCCTTTTCGGGAATATCTCCGGAAATGTTGTTAATGATAACAAAGTCGTTGCCGGCTCCGTGCATTTTTGTAAAATCCATATAATATTAGCCCCAGAGAGCAGTGAGCATGGGAATTATCTGCTTTTTTCTGGACATAACGCCTTTTAAGAAGAAGTGATTATCTACCGGCTCAACAGAGAAGGCCTGCTTTATGTCATCATCTCCGCCCACATAGTAAATGTGACTGCCCTCAAGGAGTACATCTGTTATCATAAGCATTACGATGTCAAAGTCATTGTTCTTCTTGAGTTTCTTCATCATCTCTATGAATTCTTCATGGCGGGCAACAAGAGAACTGGAGTCGGCACAGGTTATCTGGCTCACGCCTATATTTTGCTCAGAGATATGGAACTGCTTGTAGTCGGTTTTAAAGAGCTCTTCAGCTGTCTTATTTTCTGCACCGGAGACAGAGAAAAGCTCCTTGCCCAAATCTTCCAGGCTGACGTTTGCTATTCTTGCAAGTCTTTCGGCCATAGCCACATCCCGCTTGGTACAGGTAGGAGATTTAAACATTACGGTGTCGGACAGAATAGCCGCCGCCATAAGCCCTGCCATCTTGGGAGAGGGCATTACCCCGTGCTCCTGATACATGGAGGAAATAATGGTATTGGTACTGCCTACGGCCTCATTACGCACTGAGATGGGCTGCTTTGTCTGAATATCGGCCAGACGGTGGTGGTCAATTATTTCCAAAATTTCCACCTGATCCAGACCGGGAACGGACTGGGATGCTTCATTGTGGTCAACCAGAACTACTCTCTTTCGTCTGGGACTGAGCAAATGGAAGCGTGACAGAGTTCCCACCACATGGGACTTATCATCTAAAACAGGGTAGCTTCTGAAACGGCTCTTTAAGAGGGTCTCTTTAACATCGTCAATATAATCTGAAAGATGGAAGAAGATTATATCATCTGTGTGGCATACACGCTCAACAGGTATGGCCTGATGAATGACTCTGGCGGTCTTTCTGGCGTCCAAAGGAGTAAATACTATGGGAGTGGGTCCTGCATGCTCCGTAAGCTCCGGAGAAATGTCTGCCTGGCAGATTATAAGGCAGCTTACATTTGCCTGCAAAGCCTGCTTTATAAGCTTGGGCTGGTTTCCGCAGATAACAATGCTGTTTTCACTCATCATGGTGGGGTCATCATAGGACTGGGGCAGGGCTATGCACACATTGCCTGAAACTTCCTCAGGAAGATTGCCAAACTCGTTTACAAGCTGACCTTCCAGAACACTTAAAAGGTTAAAGAGTGGCAGACCGTCAATGTGGTTACTATATATGGTCTGCATGTCGTATGTGGCAATATCTCCGGCGGAAAGCATACCGTAAAGAGTGCAGTCCTCATTTAAAATAGGTATAGTTGCTATTTTACCCTCGCGCATGGTACGCCATGCAAGGTCTACAGTTACTGAGCGGTTCAGCTCAGGCGGACGGTCAAAATCCAAATCACGCACCTGAGTGCGCATATTTTGTATGTACTCCGGAGGGTCAAAACCAAAGTGCTTCAATACGTTATTGGTTTCATCATTTATTGCACCTATGCGCACAGCCTTATATTCTCTGTCGCCCAGAGCGTTTCTTAAATTTGCATATGCCATAGCAGCGGCTATGGAGTCAGTATCCGGGTTTCTATGCCCGGTAACATAAATTTCGTTCATAAGCCTTCCTTTCGTAAAAATCATATCCAAGCTAAGAGGGAAGATATTATATTTATAGAACCAATTATAAGAAAATTTCCAGTTAATTTCAAGGACTATTTACATTTATTAACTAATATTGTAATATTTATATATTAAAAAATAAAACATTATAGGGGTTTATATGAAAAAAAGAATAATAAAAATATTTGCCTGTGCGCTGGCGCTGAGTATGTTGTGCGGCTGCGGAGACTGGGAAGGGGCTGTCGAAAAACTGGATTCCGTTCTTGTGGGGAATGTTCGTGACAGTGCACCTTCTTTTTGGGAAATAGAATATGTGCGCCCTGATATAGAAGCCTTTCAGGCGGACGTTGAGAGCCTTAAACAGGCCCTTGAAGGGGGTAGTTTTTCTGAGGTTCAGGATTATATAGATAAGTGCTACCAGCACTACTATAATTTTGACACCATGTATACTGTTTCAAATATAAGAAGCTGCATAAATATGAGCGATAAGTTCTACGGGGAGGAATACGCATGGTGCAGTAACTGGTATCCCACAGTTTCTCAGCTTATGGATGAAATGTTCTATGCCTGCGGCGCCTCTGCAATGGCAGGTAGAATTGAGGAAGAAATTTTGTGGGAAGGTTTTGCCCAAGAGTATGCTCCCGGCGGCAGTTCTGCCCTGAGCTCTGAGGTTGTAGCCCTTATGGAGAAGGAGAGCCAACTTCTCAATGAGTACCGCACTATAACGGCCTTACCCGGAATTGAACTAAAGGACGGAACAGAGGTAGATTACGACAGTGCTATGTCAGAGACACAGGATGAGAAATACAGGGAGTTAACCCTATCCTATTACGAAAAATATAATCAGGACTTTGCGGATATATATATTGAGCTTGTAAAGACCAGAAACCAATTGGCTCAGGCTTTGGGATTTCAGGATTATGAGCATATGCAGTATTACTTCTACTTTGAAAGGGATTACAGCCCTGAGGATGCAGCGGCTTATATAGCAGATATACGGGAATATATGGTTCCGTTTTATGTTGAATACATGGAGACCCGGCCATATGAAAACATAGTATATGAGTCGGCAGATGAGAGGAAGCTGATTTCAGCCGTTAAATCTGCTGCTCACAATATGGGCAGTACAGTGGAAGAAGCTTTCGATTTTATGATTGACGGGGATTTTTATGATATATCTTTGAGCGCAGGTAAAGCCCCGATGTCATTTCAAACTTACATTTCAAGCTATGAGGCACCGTACCTGTTCATAAACCCGGTGGGAGATATTGAGGATATTTTAGTGTTCTCCCATGAATTCGGTCATTTTCTTGACGCCTATGTAAATTACAACGCATACGAGACAGTAGACGTGGCGGAGATTTTCTCTCAGGCTATGGAATATCTTATGCTGTTTTACTACGGCGACGCTCTAAGCGAGCAGGAGTTTGAGACACTGGCAGATATTAAAATTCTTGACACTCTGGAAATGTATGTTCAGCAGGCCTCCTTTGCGGAATTTGAGAGTATAGTGTATTCCACCGATCCGGAGCTTTTAAGCGCTGATTTTTTAAATGCCCTGTCTTTACAGCTTGCCATAGACTACGGATACTATGACGGAGAGAATGAAGAATATTTTGCTATGAGCTGGTGCGATATAGTCCACTTTTTTGAAATGCCGTTCTATGTAATAACCTACCCGATTTCAAATGATGCGGCAATGCAGATATTTGAGCAGGAGATAACCAAGGCCGGAAAGGGTCTGCAAACCTACTTGGAAATGCTGCCTCGGGATTACGAAAGCTTTGTGGAGACAATAACGGCGGCGGGACTTCAAAGCCCGTTTTCAACAGGCAGAATTGAGCAGGTTGTTCGGGATATGGATCTTATACTGGATTATTCAGATAAGGCCGCATAAGTATAAAGCCTCTGCTCAAAAAAGAGCAGAGGCTTTACAGGTATCTTGTTATTTTCAGAGCTTTCGGCATAGCGGAACAAGGGTTACTCTCCGGCTTTAAAATGCGGGAGCCGGGAAAATGGGGAGCATCCGAACCCTTTACCGGAGTTTTAACAATATGAAAATTTATTTCTTGACAGATAGAAAATCTGTGGTATACTGTTGACAATTTGCGAAGAATTTTTTAAAATCAAATTTGAAAATTTGAAGTGCCGCATAAAGAAAGGAGCTAACGGCTATGGACTATGTTTTGAGCAATGCCTTTGTTTATTTTGAAAACGAATTTTCAAAAGCTAATGTTTTTGTTCACAATGGCCGTATTGCCGATATTTCTCTCACCGCACCCAGCGGTGATGCCGTCGTTTACAATTTTGATAATTGCTTTGTTTTTCCCGGTCTTATCGATGTTCATGTACATTTGAGAGAGCCGGGATTTTCTTATAAAGAGACTGTTGAAACAGGCTCTATGGCGGCAGCACACGGGGGATATACCACTGTCTGTGCCATGCCCAACTTAAACCCTGTTCCCGACTCATTGGAGAATCTTACTCCTCAGCTGGGAAAGATAGAGAATGGGGCAAAAATAAATGTTCTGCCCTACGGAGCGGTTACAAAGGATGAAAAGGGTCAGGAGCTTTCGGATATTATGGAGCTTGCGCCTTACGTCTGCGCCTTTTCCGATGACGGCAGGGGAGTGCAGAATGAGGATATGATGCGCTGCGCCATGAAAGAGATTAAGCGAAACGGGAAAATCCTTGCAGCCCACTGCGAGGATAATTCCCTGCTAAACGGCGGATATATCCACGACGGCCAATATGCCAAAGACCACGGTCACAGAGGTATCTGCTCGGAGAGCGAATGGGGTCCCATAAAACGGGATATAGCGCTGGTGCGGGAGACAGGCTGTAAATACCATGTGTGCCACATCTCCGCAAAAGAGAGTGTGGAGCTTATCCGAATGGCAAAAAAAGAGGGGCTGCCCGTGAGCTGTGAGACAGGCCCCCACTACCTTACAATGAACGACTCCATGCTCCAGGAGGACGGACGGTTTAAAATGAACCCTCCTATCCGCTCCGAGGAGGACAGGCAGGCTTTAATAGAAGGACTTCTGGACGGAACGATAGACATGATAGCCACCGACCATGCGCCCCATTCTGCGGAAGAAAAAAGCGTGGGACTGGAAAAAAGCCTTATGGGAGTAGTAGGACTTGAGACTGCTTTTCCGGTGCTGTATACGGAGCTTGTAAAAAAGAATGTTATCAGCCTTCAAAAGCTTGTGGAGCTTATGAGCGTAAATCCCCGTAAGCGTTTTAATATAGGAAGTCCCCTTGCAGTAGGGGAGAGCGCCGACTTTACGGTATATGACCTTAATGCAAAATACACCGTAGACCCGGAGAAATTCTTATCTATGGGCAGAGCCACACCTTTTGCAGGCAAGGAAGTTTACGGCCGCTGCCTTATGACCGCCGTAAAGGGCCAAATCGTCTGGAAGGACATTTAACAGCATATTCCAATTTTAATTTATATAGTTATAGGTATTTAGAGTACACCAAGGAGGAAATTATTATGGCAAAGAGAAAAGACCTTAAAAAAATTCTGATCATCGGTTCCGGCCCCATTGTTATCGGACAGGCTGCCGAATTTGACTACGCCGGTACTCAGGCTTGCCTTGCTCTTAAAGAGGAAGGCTATGAAGTTGTCCTCTGCAACTCAAACCCTGCTACCATTATGACCGATACGGCTATTGCTGACAAGGTTTATATGGAGCCGCTGACACTTGAATACATAGCCAAGATTTTACGCTATGAGCGTCCCGATGCCATCCTCCCCGGAATAGGCGGACAGACAGGGCTGAACCTTGCAATGCAGCTTGAAAAGAAGGGTGTACTTAAAGAATGTCAGGTAGAACTTCTGGGCACCAGCTGCGAGAGCATAGAGAGAGCCGAGGACAGAGAACTGTTTAAGGAGCTGTGTCAGGATATAGGGGAGCCTGTTATTCCTTCCCATATTACCTATTCTGTGGAAGAGGCAGTTGAGGCTGCAAATGAGATTGGCTATCCTGTTGTACTTCGCCCTGCATTTACTCTGGGCGGCACAGGCGGCGGCTTTGCCAATGATGAGGAAGAGCTGAGAGAGATAATGAAGAATGCACTCAAGCTCTCTCCCGTTCATCAGGTACTGGTTGAAAAGAGCGTAAAGGGTTATAAGGAAATAGAATTTGAGGTTATGCGTGACGGCACGGGAAGAGCAATAACTATCTGCGGCATGGAAAATATTGACCCTGTGGGCGTCCATACCGGTGACTCCATAGTTGTAGCTCCCATACAGACTCTCAGCCAGCACGACTTCCTTATGCTGAAAAACAGTGCCTTAAAGATAATCAGCGCTCTGGAGATCGAGGGCGGATGCAATGTACAGTTTGCTCTTGACCCAAATTCCTCCGATTACTACCTTATAGAGGTTAACCCCAGAGTTTCCCGCTCCTCCGCTTTGGCTTCAAAGGCCAGCGGCTACCCAATTGCAAGAGTTACCGCAAAGATTGCTGTGGGTATGACTCTGGACGAAATAAAAATTTCCGAGTCCGATGCAAACTTCGAGCCGGAACTTGACTACATAGTCTGCAAAATGCCCCGCTTCCCCTTCGATAAGTTTGCAACAGCAGCCAACACCCTCTCAACTCAGATGAAAGCCACCGGCGAGGTTATGGGTATAGGCCGCAGCCTTGAGGAGAGCATTTTGAAGTCTGTACGCTCTCTTGAAATCGGTGTATGCCACCTGTACATGGCAAAGTTTGACCAATGGGACAATGAAAAGCTTTTAAGCTACATTGCTGAAAGCCCTGACGACAGAATATATGCCATAGCACAGCTTATAAGAAACGGCGTAAGCCTTCAGGAAATTTTCGACGCTACAAAGATAACCATGTACTTCCTTGAAGCCTTCAAAAACATTGTGGATTTTGAAGCTAAGCTCAGCGAAAATCCCCATGATGTAAACCTGCTCAAAGAAGCAAAGAAAATGGGCTTTGCCGATAAATACATTGCAAAGCTCTGGAATGTAAGCGAGCTTGAGGTTTACAATCTGAGAAAAGAAATGCAGCTCTTCCCTGTATACAAGATGATTGAAACTTCCGGCAAGGGCGGTTATGTTCCCTACTTCTATTCCTCATATAACGACTGGGGCAACGAGTCACGGATAAGCAGCAGAGATAAAATTGTTGTTCTGGGTTCAGGTCCTATCCGTATAGGTCAGGGTGTTGAGTTTGACTATTCCACTGTCCACGCTGTCTCCACCATTAAGGAGTTCGGTTACGAGGCTATTATTATAAACAACAACCCTGAAACCGTTTCCACCGACTACACCACTTCCGACAAGCTCTATTTTGAGCCTCTTACTGTTGAGGATGTTATGAGCGTAGTGGAAATGGAGCACCCCATCGGTGTTATTGCCTCTCTGGGCGGCCAGACAGCTATTAACCTTGCTCAGCCCCTTATGGAGCGCGGAGTTAAGATTATAGGCACTGACGTTGCAGCCATTGAGAGAGCCGAAAACAGAGACTCCTTTGAGAAGATTATGGAAGAGCTGGAAATTCCTCAGCCTAAGGGACGTGCAGTTACCAATATTCCTGACGGTATTAAGGCCGCAAGCGAGATCGGGTACCCTGTCCTTGTCCGTCCCTCCTACGTTCTGGGCGGCAGAGCAATGCAGATTGTTGCAAATGAGGAAGCTCTTCAGACTTACCTTAAAACAGCAGTTGCAATTAACGAAGACCAGCCTGTTCTGGTTGATAAATACATTCAGGGCAAGGAGCTTGAGGTTGACGCTGTGTGCGACGGATGCGATGTGTTCGTCCCCGGCATCATGGAGCTTGTTGAGCGCACCGGTATCCACTCCGGCGACTCCATAAGCGTATATCCCACCTTCTCCGTATCCCCCAAGGCTAAGGGCAAAATCCTTGAGTACACAAAGAAACTGGGGCTGGGCATTGGCATAGTAGGACTTTTCAACATTCAGTTTATTGTTGATAAGCAGGATAATGTATATGTTATAGAAGTGAACCCCCGCTCTTCCAGAACCGTTCCCTTCCTTTCCAAGGCAACAGGCTACTCTCTTGCTGATATTGCTACCCTTGCAATTCTGGGCAAGAGCCTTAAAGAGCAGGGAATATTCGGCCTCTATCCCGACGAAAAGAAGCGCTGGTACGTTAAAGTTCCCGCCTTCTCCTTTGCAAAGCTTCACGGCATGGACACCTATCTGTCCCCCGAAATGAAGTCAACCGGTGAGGCCATAGGCTACGATAAAACCATGAACCGGGCACTTTATAAGGCTCTTCAGGCCTCAGGTATGAATATTTTGAATTACGGCACAGTCCTTGCCACTATTGCCGACGGCGACAAGGAAGAGGCTCTGCCCCTTATCCGCCGCTTCTACGAGCTGGGCTTCAATATTGAGGCCACTTCCGGTACTGCCGCATTTCTCAAAGAGCACGGTATACGCACCAGAGTAAAGAAAAAGCTCTCCGAGGGCAGCGAGGAGATTTTTGACTCCATTCGTCAGGGCTACGTGAGCTATGTTATAAATACCCGTGACCTGAGCTCTCCCACCAGTGCCACCGACGGTCAGGAAATCCGCCAGTGCGCCATAGAAAACGGTGTAACTACCTTTACCGCCCTTGACACCGTCAGAGTTCTGCTTGATGTTCTGGAGGAGACAACCCTCTGCATTTCTACCATCGACGCATAAAAGCTTAGGAGGTATTCTGTGAAACAGTCTATTTTCACAATTAAAAGCAATACCAATATAGCGCCTAACACTTATAAAATGGTTTTGGCGGGAGATACTTCCGCCATTACCCTATCGGGCCAGTTTATAAACATAAAAATAGAAGGTCTTTTCCTTCGCCGCCCTCTCTCCGTCTGCGACTATGACGGAGAGAGTTTCACGGTCTTATATAAAACCGTGGGAAAAGGTACGGACATGCTGAAAGACATGGGCGAGGGAGATAAGCTGGATGTTCTCACAGGGCTTGGAAACGGTTTTGACACCTCCAAAAGCGGTGAGCGCCCGCTGCTTATAGGCGGCGGCGCGGGAATTTCCCCCATGTACCGCCTTGCAAAAGACCTTATAAGTGAGGGCAAAAAGCCGGAAGTTATTTTAGGCTTTAATAAAAAGGAAGAAATCTTCTTTGAAGATGAATTCAAAGCCCTCGGGCTTAATGTGTACATTTCCACCGTTGACGGAAGCCGGGGCACAAAGGGCTTTGTAAGCGACGTTATAAAGCAGCTTTCACGCTACACCTACTTTTACACCTGCGGCCCTGAACCTATGCTGAAAGCTGTTTCAGACGTGACGGATACCTCAGGCCAGCTGAGCTTCGAGGCCCGTATGGGCTGCGGCTTCGGCGCCTGCATGGGCTGCTCATGTGAGACAAAATACGGCACAAAGCGTATTTGCAAGGACGGCCCTGTTCTCCAAAAGGAGGAAGTCATATGGTAAACACAAAGGTTAATCTCTGCGGACTGCAGCTTGATAACCCCGTTATACCTGCCAGCGGCACTTTCGGCTACGGCTATGAATTTGCAGAGCTTTATGATATAAACATTTTAGGCTCCTTTTCCTTTAAAGGTACCACCAGAGAGCCACGCTTCGGAAACCCCACCCCCAGAATTGCCGACTGCACCGCCGGACTTATAAATTCCGTTGGACTTCAGAACCCCGGTGTGGAAAAGGTAATTTCTCAGGAGCTTCCCAAGCTTAAAAAAGTTTTCAGCAAGCCTGTTATTGCAAATGTCAGCGGCTTTTCCGTTGATGACTACGCATACAGCTGTGAAAAGCTGGATAAGGAAGAACAGGTTGGAATACTGGAAGTAAATGTAAGCTGCCCCAACGTACACCACGGCGGAATGAGCTTCGGCACAGATCCTAAGGCGGCGGCAGAGATAACAAGAGCTGTTAAAGCCGTCACCACAAAGCCAGTTTTTATAAAGCTTACTCCCAATGTGACCGATATTGTCTCTATCGCCAAAGCCTGTGAGGAGGCGGGAGCAGACGGCATAAGCCTTATAAACACCATGCTTGGCATGAGAATAGACCTTAAAACAGGAAAGCCGACAGTCGCCAATAAAAAAGGCGGATTTTCAGGCCCTGCCGTGTTCCCCGTTGCCCTTAGAATGGTGTACGAGGTTTACGAAGCTGTAAATATACCCCTTATAGGTGTGGGCGGCGTGCAGAGTGCCGAAAACGTAATCGAAATGATGATGGCGGGAGCCACAGCAGTTGAGGTGGGAGCCGCAAACCTTGTCAATCCCTTTGCCTGCAAGGAAATTGTTGAAAACCTGCCCGCAGTAATGGAAAAATACAACATAAAAGATTTGAATGACATAATAGGAGGAGCACACTGATGGCAAAAGACGTAATAATAGCCTGCGACTTTAACAGCGCAGATGAGCTTTATACTTTTCTGGACAAGTTCAACGATGAAAAGCCTTTCTTAAAGGTTGGTATGGAGCTTTTTTATGCCGAAGGCCCTCAGATCGTCCGTGAAATAAAGCGCAGAGGACATAAGATTTTCCTTGACCTGAAGCTCCATGATATTCCCAACACCGTAAAAAAAGCCATGGCTGTTCTGTCCTCTCTGGATGTTGATATATGCAACCTGCACGCCGCCGGCACAAAGGCCATGATGGAGGCGGCACTTGAGGGCCTTACCCGTCCCGACGGCACAAGACCTCTGCTGATTGCGGTGACTCAGCTCACCTCCACCAGTCAGGAGCGCATGGAAGAGGATCTGCTTATAAAGGAACCGCTGGACAAAGTGGTTATCCATTATGCTCAGAATGCAAAGGCTTCCGGCCTTGACGGCATTGTGTGCTCACCTCTTGAAGCAGGCAAGGTAAAAGAGGCCTGCGGCGAAAACTTTTTGACCGTTACTCCCGGTGTCCGCTTTGCAGACGGCGCCGTAGGCGATCAGGTGAGAGTTACCACTCCTGCAAAGGCAAGAGAGCTTGGCTCGGATTACATTGTTGTGGGTCGTCCTATCACTCAGGCTGATGACCCTGCTGCGGCATACAGAAGATGCGTAAAGGAATTTTTAGGAGGAGAAAATTAAATGACTGTTAATGTTGAAGTTTTAAACACAAGTGAATTTATAGCTAAAGACCTGTTATCCATAGGTGCAGTTTTCCTCAAGCCCCAAGACCCCTTTACATGGGCAAGCGGCATTAAAAGCCCCATATACTGCGATAACCGCCTGACACTTACAGCTCCCGAAGTGAGAAACCATGTGGAAAACGCTCTGGCTGAGACTATAAAGAGAGAATACCCCGAAGCTGAGGTGCTTATGGGTACCTCCACCGCAGGTATTGCTCATGCCGCAATTACCGCTCACCTTATGAATCTGCCCATGGGCTATGTGCGCTCCGGCCACAAGGACCACGGCAGACAGAACCAGATAGAGGGCAAGCTTGAAAAAGGCCAGAAAGTGGTGGTTGTTGAGGACCTTATTTCCACCGGCGGCAGCGTTATAGAAGTTGTTGACGTTCTCCGTGAGGCAGGAGCAGAGGTTCTGGGCATTGTGAGCATATTCACCTACGGCCTAAAAAAGGGCATTGAGCGTCTGGCGGAGGCAAAGGTAAAAAATGTAAGTCTTTCAAATCTGGATGCTGTGGCAGCAGTTGCGGCAAGAGATGGATATATAAAAGAAGAAGACATCGCAAAGCTTATGGCCTTCCGCAATGACCCCGACGATGAGAGCTGGAGGAATATGGGCAAATGAGAAGCGTTCTTGACATTACAGATTTGAGCGTTGAGGAAATTGACGGTCTTATAGCAACCGCCAATGACATTATTGCACACCCCGAAAATTACTGGGACAAGTGCAGACACAAAAAGCTTGCAACTCTGTTTTTCGAGCCTTCCACAAGAACCAGACTGAGCTTTGAGGCCGCAATGCACGAGCTGGGTGGAGACGTTATAGGCTTTTCCGATGCGCAGAACTCTTCTTCTTCAAAGGGCGAGAGCGTATCGGACACTGTAAGAGTGGTAAGCTGCTACGCAGATATAATTGCCATGCGCCACCCCAAGGAGGGCGCACCCAGAATTGCCGCTATGAGAGCGGATGTGCCAATAATAAATGCCGGTGACGGCGGTCACAACCACCCTACCCAGACTCTGGCAGACCTGCTCACCATATACCGTGAAAAGGGTCATTTTGATAACCTGACAGTGGGGCTTTGCGGCGACCTTAAATTCGGCCGTACCGTCCACTCCCTTATCCATGCCATGAGCCGCTACAACAATGTTCGCTTTATCCTTATCTCCCCCGAAGAGCTGAGAGTTCCAAACTACATTTTGCAGGAAATGGATAAGGCAGGAGTTGAGTATCAGGAGACCGGAAGCCTTGAGGATGCAATGCCTAAGCTGGATATACTCTACATGACCAGAGTTCAGAAGGAGCGTTTCTTCAATGAGGCCGACTATATCCGCCTTAAAGACAGCTATGTGCTCACTCCCGAAAAGCTGAAAACAGCAAAACCGGATATGCCCATTCTTCACCCTCTGCCCAGAGTAAACGAAATTTCCGTAGCTGTGGACGATGACCCCAGAGCCTGCTACTTTAAGCAGGTGAAAAACGGAAAATATATGCGTATGGCACTTATTTTAATGCTTTTGGGGGTAGAATGATGAAAATTGATGCTCTTACAAACGGAATTGTAATTGACCATATTAAGCCGGGAAAAGGCATGAGCCTTTATAAATTCCTGAATCTGGACGCTTTGGACTGCTCCGTGGCTCTTATCATAAATGCTCAGAGCCCCAAATTTGAAAAGAAAGATATAATCAAAATCGGCGAGCTGCTGGATCTGGATTTTGACGCTTTGGGTTACATTGACCCGGGTGTTACGGTGAATATAATAGAGGAGGGCAGGGTGGTTAAGAAATACCGCCCTCAGCTTCCCGAAACTCTCACCAATGTGCTCCATTGCCAAAATCCCCGCTGTATTACTTCCACTGAGCAGGAAATCCCCCACATCTTTAAGCTCACTGACAGAGAAAAAGGCGAATATCGCTGCATTTACTGTGAATCTAAGGCTAAAAAATAAAAAAGCACCGAAAGG